>NZ_QUJD01000021.1:0-69887 GCF_003480555.1 Blautia sp. AM29-29 | reverse complement strand
TTATCTCACAAATTTGAGGAGATGAAAAACCGGGTGATTATTCATCGCTTACCTTACGTTTTTAACAATTGATATGCAATGGATTTTTGTTTAGTTGTACCTACAATTGGAAGTTAACACTAAGCCCCGGCAATCGTCGGGGCTTGCTGCTATTTTATAATTCCATATTTACGCATTAATTCAACGCGTTCATTACCGATTTTAATACTATCAGCTGCGTTATTACCTTCCTGATTACCAGCTGTTTCCTTTTTGTAGATCCATACTCTCTGAATCCATGCAATAGGAAGCAGGAATGGCATCTTCTTAAGATATGTAAATCGATCCGACATCTTATCAACCGGAAGACATACTGCTTTAATCGCAGCCTGTAGTTTTCCTGTAGATGCCTTCTCGCCACGCTTATCTGCAATCATTGCATTCAAAGTAATGTTGCTACTGTGTTTACGACTCATATCCGATTGTCCGAAAACTCCGGAAGCAAGCAAATCATCTAACATGGCCGTCTCGTCCACTTCGATTGATTTCCAGCAATTTGGATAACACGCTTTCACAGGGTCAAAGGTCAAATACTTCTCACCAATTACGAACATAGATGCTGCAAACAGGTCAGCGCGTACCTCCTGGAGACAGGAAAGAACATATTCCCAATCAATATCATATCCATATGCAGTTGCATAAAGATTAATGTCACACACCTGACGGATACCAAAGCCACTGTGCAAGAAGTGCTTAAAACTATGTAAAATTAAGTACAATAGGTGGTCAGTATGGTTCATGGTTAGGAACTTGGTTCCATTGATTTCTTCTTCAATCAGCCCACACTCACCTTTATGTGGTTTTTCTATACGATTATGAATGCCATCAAAGAAACGATTCAAATTACCATAAGCTTCTGATTCTGGTGGAAACATATGCTTATGAAGTTCGATATAAAGCGGACTTTCTGGCTTAACATAAGGAACTTCATAAATTGCCTCAATATCTTTTTCAGGTTCCATAAGGATCATTCCATAATCAAGTAAGGATTTATGGCTTATTCCAAACTGTTCTTCCGGAATAAAGACATCCTCATCTCCAGATACTCTTGCATCAGGATTTGGATAAAGATTTCTGCAAACTATGCCCTTAACAACGCATGGCTTAATCCCTTTTGAACGGATATGATCCGAAAGCATTTGAAATTCTGATGATTTCATGGTCTGCTGCGCGATTGATTGAATGACATTCCTTCTATACATCATCATAAATTGTGGTGGCATCTGCTTAGCTACTTCACAACTGAAAGTTGCCTCAAAAATCATTGAAAGCACGTTATGAATATTTGAAATCTGATAAAGCTGTGAAAACTCCTCAAATGAAATATCTTCTGTGATCCAATCTACAGTTTCACCATTCAGAGAAGCTTTCAACGCTTCAAGAAAATATTTATTTATCTTTTGCATTTCCATCCTCCTCTGGAACTAAATCTACAACTACAATTTCAGGCGGATTATTAAATCGTGGCATCCAGTCAGTATTCCCCAAACCTCTCGACAAAGCAAGATAACTTGGATAATACTCGTCGTGTTCCTCATAATATGTAGTATCATATTTCATGTATTTCACATATTGTAATAATTCTTTCCTACTATTATTCCAGTCATTAAAATTTGTTGAATATACACCTTCCAACTTTCCTGGAAACCATCCTAAGTCTGGAGCCCAAAGACCTCCTACAATTGGAATTTTAACCTGGCCACCATACGTATGTCCTGAAAAAACGACATCCACGTCCCAATCATAAAGGCTCCAAGAATTTAACCAGCTAACTGGCATATGACAAAGCAAGAGTTTACATGCACTTGTATCTTGAAACTCCAATAGGAACTTAGTCTCATCTTCACGATGCGTTTCATATGCATAGGCAACTGGAAGACAATATCCATAAATACCTCCTATACGATATTTTTGGCCATTGATATCAACATCAGAAAAAGAAAAATTTAATACAGTTGCCCCTGCTCTTTCATAATCTCCTATAATGTCTATAGTTTTTTCTTCAATCAAGTCCATTTCCTGATTTCCCAACGAAACATACACTGGTGCAATTTTGCATAGTTGACGAATTAGCCCTGTAGCATAATCATTGTCATTCCATTTATGGGAATTCACAATATCTCCTGTTATAAAAATCAAATCTGGTTTTTCTGCATCTACCTTAGAAGCAATCTTTTCATTTTCTCTTCCAAAATACATATTATGTAAGTCTGACAGCTGTACAATTCTTAAACCGCTTCCAGAATGTATACTTTCTAATTTCAAATCATAACGAGTTATTTCTAATCTATATTTTGAACACATTATTCCCCCAAAAAAGACCACTATCATAACTAAAAGAATAATGCACATATACTTTATTTTTTTCTTTATCAACACTCTCATATCATTAAAGTATTTTGTCTTTACTTAATTAGTATCTATATAATCTTTTTAAGTAATGAATTATTAGAAGATATTATACAGTTTCCCAAAACCAGTGTTACAACTAAAGTAAATATAAATGTTTTAGTCGGGCTAACTCCAAATGAGAATAAAATCATTGTCAAAACATAGTGTCCATAATAAATCATAGAAGACATTCTTGAACAGTACCTTCCACTTTTCTGTTTCTGATAAAACGGATCACTTATGGCCCATTTTATTAGACAATAAATACACGGACACGTAAACAGGCATAGAACAACGTTATTATGTAAATTCAAAATAGTTGTAATCAATATTTCCAACTCTAATCCTATCAAACATAGTCCCATTTGACATACAACAACTTTAGTATCAATACTATTATTACAGTGATCATTTATAGTCTTGCCAAGCATGAAAAACGGTATTACAATAAAAATCCAACCAACCGTCATGTTTCTATCACATTGAATCAATTTATTTAGTATTGGAAAACTCAAGAATAGATTTCCATAATTTGATATGGATATTCCAATCATCAATAATAAAATGGATAAATATGAAATAAGCACTTCGGATATTTTTAATATTTCTTTGACTATAAATATCAAAATTATGGTGTATATAATTGCTAATAAATACCATAACTGATGCCACCCTTCAAACAAATATACCTTGATGGCATATACAAAAAAAGACAGTGCGTCTTTTTTCCAGTTAACTGCTTCATATAGAAACATCAAAACCGACCAAACTGAATACATTAAAATATATTTTTTAATTGACTTTATATATTTTGTATTAGAATTATTATTAAAAAAATAATAACCTGATATTGCAGAAAAATAGGGAACTGCCAGTCTAGAGATTGTTTGAGATCCTAAATAGCTTAAAACAGAGCTATATTCACTGAATGGACTTGTGTGTAACGCAACTACTTGAATTGCAAAAAATAATTTCAAATAATCAATGCATACATTTCTCGCGTTTTTTATAATATCACTCCTCAATCACTAATTATGTATGAAACTCTAATAATAACATTACTATCATAGATAAGCTTTACATTAATCCCATATAAAACTCCGTTCTACTATTTTGTTTTATTTTGTTCTAAGGTTAAAAAGCAATCTATAGATAAAGAATTCAAGTTTAGAAAAATTCTTTTGACAATTGGATTCTGTTAGCCATTTCTTTAATTCATTCCAAGTAATCTTTCCCCAGAAAACCTCTGCGTAAATGTTGTTCTTGCATCGCCTTTTTTCCTTATTATAATAATTACGCTTTCCATATAACACAGGAAGCGATTGTACATAGTTATATGCTTTTAACCAAGATTTTATTTGCCATTGATAATCATGGCAATTTGTCGTAATTGATCCTTCTCTAATGCGATAATGATATAAAGCTGTATTGACTAGCTTTGCATTATCAACATACATTCCATATTGAATATTCCATACTACATCTTCAAGATTCCTCAAACCTTCACAAAAAGTTATATTATAATTCTTTATAGTATCATACTCATATAATATTCCCCAACAAAAATAACCATTGCGACTATCCATCAATTCTCTAAATGTACATTCAAGGCTATCCGATAATGTATTGTCCGGCTCGTGCATAATATTATCAAAGGAATCTACAGCAATTCCCACTACACACCCCGGTTCGTAGTTTCTGATCAATTCTTCAATAACCTTTTCATCTAATACATCATCTGCATCTATAAATAAAACAAATTTTCCTTGGGCATATTTTAATCCAGTATTTCTTGCACATGAAACTCCCTGGTTTACTTGATTGACCACAATAATTCTATCATCTTTATTCTTCCATATTTCGCATTTACCCAAACTATTATCTTTGGATCCATCATTTACCAATATTAATCGAATATTTGAAAATGTTTGATTTAATATAGAACTGATACATTCATCCAAATAGTTTTCGACATTATATACTGGCACAATAACGTTTACACATTCGTTCTGCATATTCCTACATCTTTCAATTCTGTTTTAACTTTTTTTTATTCTTACAATAGAGAGAATTCTTGAAAGAATCTCCTTAAGTTTTATAAATTCAGGCTGTCTATGCAATGCAACCCAAAAGCAAACATTTGTTACTACGCTACAAAGAATAATTTCCTCAATCACTTTTATTGCCAACGATCCGATCAGTACTCTGAACGATAATTTGCATCCTATTGCTGCAATAATCATAACAACTAAATATTGCAAATATTTTCGAACATATAATAGTGGTGATTTGTTAAAGCCATATTTAAATACTGCATAAGGATCATACCAAAGAGAGGTTGCCAATCTTGCACACAACGTAGCGCCAAGTATGCCGAACAAACCCCATATTTTCCCAAAAAATATTGAAAATATTATATTCAATACTCCAGTTGCGAATTGCAGAAATCTACCGTAATGAAATAATCCCATTGTATGCTTATATGTCCACACTGCATTCATCATACCTACTGAGAAAAAGTTTGCAGCCATAATAAATGGAATTTCTATAGGCAATACATAATTGGCACCAAAACACAATTTCACAATATCTGAAGAACAAAAAATGATACCCAATGTTGCCCACCCAAAAATCCAGAAATTCATCATATTGAGGAAGCTGAACATAGCATATTTACTATCATCTTTTTCTATAGCATTATGATTCCCTATAGAAGCTGTTAATCCATTAAAAATTTGTGACAGTAAAGTATTCAACGTAGTTACTAACAATGTGTAATTTGATGCGATACCTGTCGTAGCTAAACCTTTAAAAAAAGTAATCAGAATATTATCTGTACTGTTTACAAGTAACGAAGATATTTTATAAATTGTCAAATCGCGAACATTGTTAAATAGTGTCTTCTTTTCGTCTTCAGGTAATGGCTTTATATTTTTATCTTTAATGTACGGGAATTTAATAACTGCGATTTTAGAAACCGTGATGTTATACGTAAATGTCCCCACAGTTTGGACAAGTAAATATAAGAGATAGTTTCTTGTAAAAACAAGCAAAAACATCTGGATTATACTCTGCCCTATTGTAACAGCATAATTAACTCCTGAAATAATATAGTTTTCTTGTGCTGCAATTATTAAAGAGCTTCTATAACTAAAAAAATACGTACTAGCAGTATTAAATAGATTTATAATATAGAGAAGATATATACTTTCTGCGATATTAGGCTCATTTCGTATAATTACATTTAAGAATGGCATTAATGCTATTCCTATTGCTCCTACAATAATGCCAATCGTTTTGTAGGCAGTTCCATATAACTTAACTAATGACGCAATTTTATCTTTGTCATCTTCAGCTAATGGTTTATATAATGCAAAAACTACTGCATTTCCTATTCCCAATTCAGCTAATGATAACATTGTAAGAATATTTGTAAAAAAGCCATTAACTCCCAAATAATCTTCTGAAAGACATTTAACAAATACCATTCTACAAATAAATCCTAAAACAGTGTTAATAGCATATCCACCCAATCCAGTCATTATATTCAAAACCGAATATTCTGTTCTTGATTTTTTCATGATTTCTTATGCCTCTTTCTTAATACTGCATTCCCCTATGATAAAGTTTAATCTCGTTCGTCTGATTATTTCAGTGAGTAAAATCGAAAAACAACCAAATAATAACAAATTGATACCGACAACAATAGAAGGGATTGCATCTACCAAAAATGTGTAGGTAATATATGTGAGCGGTGAATGGAATAAATACATTCCAAAACTATCCCTGTCAATGATCTGAATCATTCTAACAGTTTTACTTGGCATCACTAAATAAACAGTCAAAATAAAGATCATTTTAGAGAATAAATTGATCATCACACTACTATTCGGTGCAAATGAACAAAATATCATTAACAGCAATGCCACAATAGTAATTAAACTCTTGGGAAATGTGCTATTCAAGTATTTTTCAATAATTTCTTCTCTCTGGTTAAGAAGAAAACCAAGCGAAAAAAATTGCAAGTAAGCACAACATGATAATAACGATGGGATTTTAAAACAGATTCTATACCCCTCAAAATATAGTATAATTCCAAACAACAATAAAATAATATCTTTGTTTTTTGATAATATTCCATTATAATCGCATGCAGATAAAATTATTTTTGTCAAAATAAATATCACAAACAATGCGGGCAAATACCAAAGATGACCTGCGTTACTAATTGTAAATAGTTCTTTTATAATAATACCTATCGATTTATTATTATATCCTGGATATTTCAAAAGGATTCTTATAGGTATCATGTAACATGTTCCAACAAAAACAAAAGGAATCAATAACCTAAGAAACTTATTACTCATCAAAGCACTTAACTTACGTTTTTTATATGAATAAAAAAACAGAAATCCCGATAATGAGAAGAACAACGGCATCATATAAAAATTAAGCAATTTGCAAATACCAGCTAAAAAAATACTATGATTGGATGACAAATATAAGTCCCATGAGTCGGAGTACAAAATAATACTATGATAGATAATAACGGACAGAATTGCAAATACTCTGACATTCATCAACTTATTTGATTTTTCAATCATATCCGGATACCCCCCTCTAAAAGAATTGTTCTTTCCATTGTTTAATATTATCTTGAGGCATATTAATTCTAGTAGAAAACTCTTTATTAATCATGGTTCTTAAAGATTCTCTAATTTGATGTCTCTCAATTGTCACAAGTCCTGTATCTTCTGATATTTCTCTCGCACGATTATCAATTGACACTACTATTGTCCTATGACCATAAGATAAAGCTCTAATTCCTGCATGTAAGCGAGTACCTACATAATCAATATTTGTATTTTTAAGAATAGCATCAAGAGCTTCCAACGTATTGTCAACAATAATTACTCGTTCCATAACATTTAACTGTTTTATATAATCTAAATCATGCTGACCTTGTATCCATATATATACTTTGTTGTATTCGCTACACAGAATATCGATCATCATTTTATCGATTTCAGGATCAGTATTATAATCTGTAATAGTCGTGATTACATTGTTTCCTTTGTTGCAAGGAATACGAGCACACAATTCCTTTGTTATCCCCCACATAGTAGGACAACCTGTATAAATAACATTATTTATTCCCATCTTTTTCAACATTCTTTCAGAAAACTTATCTCTGACAGAATGAAGATATCTATTTGACAAAATAGAGTGCATCAATTCTTTGCTATATTTGTCAAACTCCTCACTATCTGAAGCAAATCCAACACCCATTAGAACAGTATTAGCAAACGGAGCAACATCTTTCCCCAACTTCCATAAACCATAATACTTCATATGGCCAGATAAGGCATTTGTTCCACAAAGAATTTTATATGAAGCTTTCTGTAATAATTTCTTCTCTAATGAAGTTACCGGTCGATGTGTTGGTATATGCATATAAGAGTTAATATCTCTTATTGTAGAAAGTTGTTTCAAACAATTTTCCATAATTATTTGATCCCCACAGTTATCACTTTCTAATGCCGTATCTAAAATAATCGGATTATCCTTTCCACAATGAGCTTTTTGAGCTTTTTTCAGTCCATGGATATATTCATAATTTTCAAATTTAGTATCAATTTTTTGAAAAACTTTTTTTAAAAGATTTCTAGGCAAATTAAGAAACACCCCTGGGAAACCATATTTTTGAATAACACTCTCTCCAATAAGAATACACTTTCCAATTTTTTTGCCAAACACATTATTTAAAAATTGTTGATGATTTAAAGCTTTTTTTACTTCTTCATCAAGCCAAGTAGCAGTAAAATGATGTATAGAAACTGTTCTTGATGTTTTTTTAATCTTCCCTGTCATAAAATTCTTAGGGCACAAAACATCTGAAGCAAAAACCTTAACTCTATCTAACTCTTGGTCTTTATTATTCGCTACTAACCCATATTCCAAAAGCGTTTGTGTAGTATATTGCGGTGACGGAATCATATTCAGTGTTCCATCTTGATTTACAAAGTGTATGTTATCATACAAATCTCTCGCTGCTTTCACAATGGGGTGATTGGCAACAGCACCAAAACCATGTCCACAGTTCACATAATATTGCCCATTTCCAGTATTCTCAAATCCAAAAAATCCTTCATATTCAAGGAGATCATCTAAATTTGCAACCATCTCAACATCTGTATCCATGTATATACCACCATGCTGATATATAATGTCCAATCTAGCGTAATCGGGCACAAATCCCCATTTTTTATTATCATATGCCTCTTTCATATATCGATTCTTTGAGAAATCATAATTATCTTCATTCCACTCGATTATTTCATAATCCGGACAGTACTTTTTCCATGAATCAATACAATACTGTACCGATTTTGGCTTAGCTGTTCCACCAACCCAGCAGTAATGAATTTTTTTTGGTATTCTTTCCATTGCTATCCTTTCAATCTCTGTTGTTTAAAAAAGATATGTAATCAAAATCGTCCATATATCTCCTGATGAAAAATTGATCTCTAAAATAGAGAGCCACTCCTACGCCATTTTCCTTTTCAAATCCTCGTATATAGAAAGAAGATTTGATTTCTGGATACTCTTTATGAGTGAATATAACTTTATGTTTAAATGGTAAATTATCAAATCGAACCATTGATTCATATGTACAATTATCACCATCTATTGCAAGAATATATAGATTGTCCCAATTAATCCTTTTTTTACGTTGCTCCCATTTTTTTACTGCTTCTTCAAAAGTGGAATAATGATTGAATCGAATTTCTATATCTCCTAACATTCCAGTCGGATAATCAAAACGATCATCTTCATATGGTGTTATCGGTTGCTCCATGTACCATTTTAGATTCTCTAACATTTTTACATAGTCGTTCATATCAAAACTCAAGTTAATGGTAGGTGACAAGAAATTTAATTTCATATCATAATAGATAAATTCTCCATTACAATTTGAAGCAATAATTGTAGGATTAGTATTTTTTAATCGTAACCTTCTAACTTCTTTAAACAATCGCCATTCTATTCGTTGTATTAAATTCATTATATTATTTCCTCCAATCAAAATAATATTGAATGAAATTTTGGACAATATAATAATAAAGCTGCCTTTACCTTTTGTTTCCAACTAATATCTGTACTACTAAGTATTATTTTATATGCATATACATATTCTTCTCGTGCATTCAGCATTTTTTCTCTACATCCAGCATTATCCTTTAAATATCTTTCAGCGCTGGAAAAAGCCAAATAATAACTTAAACATGCTTCAATTCCATATTTTTTCACATTTTTTTCATTTAAAAAATGCATTCTTTTAGATACTGCCTCTAAAAAATCAAAATATCTAATCGTATATCTTTCTTTTCCAGTTATACTTTCCTTTCTAGATAAATACCAATATCCTACTTTTCCAGTTAGCCCAACTCGTTCAGCTCTGTAAAGAAGCTCATGATATACAAAAGTATCTTCATAAAACTTCCCCTTAGGGAATTGAATATCATTAAATAACTCAGCTAAAAATAATTTATTACAGACTGACGGCTGCTTTAACGTTTCAAATCGTTCATCCGCTTCATATACTGATATTTGATTAACAGGTTCATAAAAAGTCTCAATGCCACCATCCGAAAAAAAACGCTTCATATTCGAAATAGTAATCTGACAATCTGTACTTTTAGCTAATTTGTATAAACTTTCAACCATATCTGGTTCAATATAATCATCGCTATCTATAAAGGAAAAGTATTTTCCCTCAGCAATCTCTATTCCTGCATTTCTTGCATCTGAGAGTCCACCGTTTGATTTGTGAACAACTTGAATTCGTTTATCACATTTTGCTAATAAATCACATAATTCTCCAGAGCCATCTGTAGATCCATCATCCACTAAAATTACTTGTAGTACAGAATATGTTTGTGAGAGAATACTATCCACACATTTTTTCAAATAATTCTTCACATTATAAACTGGTACTATCACAGAAATCAAATCCATAGTTACCTCCAACACTATAGGCCGATCTTCAATATCATTCGCATTTTACAAGTAAAGTCAAAATTAATATTTGCAAGGTCAATCCAAAGTCTTTGCTTCCAGTTTAATTCATTTTTACAATTATCTTGATCTATACATTTACGCAAATTTGCATAAATCCATCTTGTCATCTCTTTTTTATTAGATATATTTTTGTCTAAATAAACCAATTGACCACAATATAGTGCAGTAAACCAAACACTCGCAGCACTATTTGAAATCAAATTAGGATATTTATCACGTATATATTTATGTCGCTCAGTTTTTGCTTCTAATGTTCTTAATCTTTTCTTAGCATCTAATGTGTGCATTACCGATTGGTTTTGCTGACGATAGGCATAATATTGCTCCGAAATGAGACCTAAAGATTCTGCATTACCTAGTGCTTTATATGTCCAAAATTCGTCATCAATTCCTTTTATTTCAGGAAATCGCACTTCATTTAATACTTTTCTCCTATATACTTTATTCCAAATTAGTTGTCTGAAAGAAGTATCATTAATATGTGCAACTAAAGCTTCCTCTACCGAAAACTTTCTTACTAAGATTTCATCATTATTGTTTTGTTGGAAGATAATCTTCTCATTCTCCCCAACAGTTACATAACCACACTCAATAATATCAATACTGCTATCGTTTTCTAATATACTGATTAGCTTTTCATACATATACGGTGAAATATAGTCATCACTGTCAACAAACGCAATATACTCACCTTTTGCGATGGAAAGGCCTATATTTCTAGCAGCACCACCACCAGCATTTTCTTGATGTATTACTACTATTCGAGCATCTCTTTTACTTAATTCGTCACAAATCTGAGGACTTTTATCTGTAGATCCATCATCAACAAGTATTATTTCTATACTCTGATACGTCTGCGCACATACAGACTCAACACATTCTAACAAATAATCTTCAACATTATAGATGGGTATGATGATGCTTAATAATTTCATGTTTAATATCCTTTATTTCAGTTTCTTTGCCGGTACTCCTCCCATAGTTGCGCCCGACTCTACATCACGTATTACCACAGCATTAGCACCTATAACAACATCATTTCCTATTCTGATATCTCCAAGCACTTTTGCACCACAGGTAATCATAACATTATTTCCAATATAAGGGGCTTTTCCTTGCCCATTATATCCTATTGTGACCTGCTGATTTATCCAACAGTTTTCTCCTATATATTCAGCTGAAATCATCGTTGCAAATCCATGTTGAATAAATAATCCTCCTCCTATTTCCTTTGCATAAATATATAAAGAATCCATAGGCTTATAGAACACCCTCAATAATCTAACATATATTTTTCTGGAGGAATTTCTATAAATATATAAATTACGAAATTCCGGATAATTTGCAAGCAGCACTAATAGCGCACATTTATCAGATAACTCATCCAAGCGATAAATGCTCTTCCACCTGTTAATATCTTGCTGAATTTTAGGATTATTAAATGATTCAGTAATTCCAGGAATTATTCCCCTTATTATAGCTATCAAAAATCGTACTTTTCCCATAATTATTCCTTCACATCCCAATTAGGTTTTCGCAACTTATTATATATTTCATATAAAAAAAGATATAATACTGGAAAGGAGAGCATAACTGCATTATTAATCTTGTGTTTAAATGGTAATCTTTCAGATAATTTTTGTATTTCGTATATTTTCTTTTTTAATAATAAGCGTTCATTTTTACTATCCTTCACCATTAACATACATCTGTATTCATTGGTTATTATCGAATAATATCGGCTAATAGCATTTTCATAATATGATTTTCCTCTGCTCACCACACACATTTTCTCGGCAACTACGCTACAATCATGTGCCTTCTTCATATCTGCTGTCGTAAAACATGCCGATCCTTCTCTTTCATAATAGGAATAAAAAGGGGCATCATAGAATAATATGTTTCTAGCTTTTTGAAATGCACAAAAAGTAAACAATATATCTTCATTAATTTTCAAATCTGTTTCAAAACTAATGCCTTCTAAACATGATTTAGAGAAAATTTTATTCCAAGTACCACCAGTAAAATATCGTCCTTCTATCAAGCATTTAATGGCTTCATCCGAAGATTGTTTCATTAATTTATATGTTCCAGAAATATTAGTCTCCGTACCATCAAGATGCTTTTTTTTATATCCACAATGAACAATATCAACATCTTGTTCTTTGAAATAGTTCATAAGGACCTCATACATATCTTCATGAATTTCATCATCACTATCAACAAAAGTAACATACTCCCCTGTTGCTAATTGAAGACCTCTATTTCGAGCTATTGATACTCCAGAATTATCTTGATGAAAAACTTTAATTCTCGAGTCATTACAGGATAAAGAATCCAATAATTCACCTGACCCATCTCGAGACCCATCATCAATACAAATAATTTCTAGATCCTGATAATTCTGTTTGCAAATACTCGTAATACACTTTTCTAAATACTTTATACTGTTATAAACTGGAACTATAACACTTAACATTTCGTATCACCTAAATTATATATTCTCATAATTTTATGAGCCCATGCATGAATTGTATAGTCTGAATTAATTATCGCTTTGGTTTGGTTGTAATCTTTTTCAACAAATTGCTTTCCATCTAAAAACGTCTTCATCAAATTATATAATTCTTCAACATTTTCATTTTCAAAAAAGGTCACCGTAGGCAACATATGAGCCCACTCAAGACCAGCTATATCACTACTTATTACTGGCATACCCATATATGAAGCTTCACAAACAGCATAAGAAAAAGTTTCTTTACGACTTGCTTGAATAAATATATTGGCAGATTTATACAATTCACCAATTTCCTTTGTTGGATAACCTTTGACTAAAAAAGGATATTCCTTATTATCGAGATATTGTTCCAAAATCGGCCAAGTGCTTTCATTACCATTAAGAAGAAGAGAAAACTCATACCCATCGGCATATAATCGTTTACAGGCTTCTATAATGATATCATCTCCCTTTCTATAGAAATCCCACCCAAGTGTCAAAAATTGATATCTGGGATTTGTTGAAAAAGAAGTTTTTTCTAATCTACTTGTATCTATACCATTTAGGACCACTTTTGATTGTTCTTCTGGAAATCCAATTTCTATTACTTCTTTTCTATAGAAATCTGATACTGAAAGTAATATTGCACGTTTTCCAACAACACCATATTGAACTTTCCACAATAACCCTCTCATTCCATCAAACACATTAATTGGGTCATGCAAGTGCCAATATATAGCAGTTTTTTTCTTTGCCATCACAGTAGCTGGAATATCATATAGCTCAAAATGTGTATGAACAATATCAACCTCATTCTCTTTATAAATCTGATTGAATAACAGATAGGTCCTTGGTAATATTCTTGCTTTAGCTTCTGGCAAATAGTACACTTTTGTACGTTCTTCGATTCTTTTGCACCAACCTTTATCCTTTGCTTTATCGCAGAAAGCATATATTGTTCTATACCCTTTTTTTTCAAGTTCTTCTTCCAAAATTTCTAATGAAGCAATAAAATTTCCTCCATATTCGGCTCCATAAGCACAAACCTGTAGAATTGTCCTCATTTTTTATCTCCTAAAACTAAAGATTCAAAGAAATCTTCCACTTCATGGACAGTATTATCTAAACTAAATACCTTTCCTCTTATCTGTGACATTGACTTGTAATGCTGAAGTAAATCTCTATTATCCATCAATTTGACAATGCCACGATATAAGTCATCTTCGGAATTTTCTGTAATTAATCCGTATTCACTATCTCCAAGCATTTCCTTCATTCCAGAGACGCGAACTGTACAAACTGGAGTTCCCACAATTAGGGCCTCAGTTGTAGATGTCGAAAAACCTTCCGAATAGCTTGAACAAACAAAGACATCCGCTCTAGCGACGTATTTATAAGGATTAGTATTATATCCCAACATGTATACATGTTCAGCTAAGTTTTCATTACTTATAAATGCTCTCATTTTCTCTTCTAACGGACCAATTCCTAATATTATAAGTTTGAAATTTCTTCCCTCATTTTTTAATCGTTTAGCTATGTTTAATAATCTGTCATAACCCTTTATTTCTTTTAGGCTTCCAACAGCAATCATAGTGAAATTTGAATTAATATCTATCTCAATTGCTTCATTTGCCTTTTCTTTAATTTGTTCTGTTTCATTAGTATTAAATAAAATCCTCGATTCATTGCTAACATCTATTAATTTGCAGAATGAATCCCTTAACTGTTCAGCAACAAAAATATGTTTATCAAAATTCAGATAACATTTTTTTGCTTCTCCAAAATTTCGAAACGAAGCTGCTAAAATACTAATAGATGACTGATCGCTATGGATCCAAGATACTAGTTTTGTATTATTGTCTTTGCATCCACTAATAATCCTTGCCGAAGGTCCTTCTAAATAAGATACTTCTATATCATATTTTTCTTTCACACAAATGTCATGTAACTGCCCCGGTGACAACAATTTCATAAAATGACTATTACCTGGTATAGCCTTTTTAAAAATCGAGCGATAACCAACATCTTCATTTAAAAATTGCTCATTTACTCCACCAGAAAACAAAGATACAACCGTCACAGAGAACTTAGTTTTATCAATATTGTTGACTAAGTTTACAAGTACCTTCTCGGCTCCGCCTTGGCCTAAATCGTGAATCAAAAAAAGTACTTTGATCATTATATTTAAAGCCCCCTATATGTTTCTCTGGTAAATAGACCATAATTCTTGCAAAACATTTTCTGTTTCATACTTATCAATTGTCTCCTGCGCATAGTGAACAATACGTTTCTTAGTTTCAGAGTCCTCATAAAGTTCAATAATTCTATCAGTGAACAAGTCTACATTCCCCTGGTTCACTAAAAATCCATTTTTCCCATTATCGATAAGCTCTCTATGTCCTCTATTGTCATAAGCTATAACAGGAAGTCCACACGCCATCGCCTCAATTAAATTCAGCCCCAATCCTTCTGATTTACTAGAGGCAACATATATATCAGCCATCGACAACAGTTCAGGAATATCATTACGCCATCCTAAAAATTTCACGTTATTACGTATACCTTTGTCGCATGCCAATTGTTGCAAAGCTCCATTTTGATGATCAGGTCCTACCAGCACTAACACTATATTAGGATATTTATCTTTTAAACGTGAAACCGATTCCAACAACACTTCTTGATTTTTATTCTCTATCAATTCCGCTACGTACATTAAAACAAATGCATCAGAATTAATACCAATAGCAGCCCTTTGTGATAAAGGACTATAATTTGAAGGAAGATTTCGAAATCTGTTTAAATCAACACCTATACCATGAATTTTTTCTACATTTCCGGCTACCTTTAATGTTTTTTTAACCATCCTATAATCATCATCATTAATTGTAATCAGACAGTCAGTTAATGGCGCAAGTATTTTCTCCATCGGATAACCAATTATCCACCGACTAATAGGGGCTCCATTAAAATAATGTAACCCATGATTTGTATAAAAAACTCTTGTGCCTTTTTTTCTAGCTTTAATAGAAGCCAGACGTGCTATTATACTTCCTGTAATAGTATTGCAATGAATTACATCATACTGATTACTATCAATTATCTTTTCAAGCTTTATTATGCTTTTCAGCACACCACCTGAAAATGGATTTCGATTGCAAGGAAGATCAAATTGATTGGATGCCTCAGGAACTGGAACATCTAGTCTACAAGCCACATCGACAACCCATCCTTTTTTTCTCATAAATGAAATAAAAGGAATATGAAATTTTCTTATATGTTCTTTTGAGACATTTGCGACGATCAGCACTTTATGCATTTTACTTATTCTCCATCTTTAAATTCCACTTATGTAAAAAATCATATAAATGATTTGGTAATAATCCCACAATAACCGGTCTTAACACATGTATATAAGAATATAATGGCAAGTGAAATTCTTTAACAATCAAGTATTTTACATAAGCTTCGTTAATGCGATATTTAAATTTCCTACGACTGTAAGCATTTCTATCATCTCGCATTTCATATAAAACTTCATGTATGTTCTTCCCCTTAAATTCTTTAAGA
Organism: Blautia sp. AM29-29; assembly: GCF_003480555.1. Taxonomy (NCBI): domain Bacteria; kingdom Bacillati; phylum Bacillota; class Clostridia; order Lachnospirales; family Lachnospiraceae; genus Blautia; species Blautia sp. AM29-29. The sequence continues at coordinate 53,308 of NZ_QUJD01000021.1, read as the reverse complement.
TACATCTTAAACCACAAATGATAATCTTCTACTCTTAATAAATAAGGCGACTCCGAATAACCATTTACAGCATCAAATGCTTCTTTACGAACCAAACATGGTGCATGACAAAATGGAGATCCACTTACAAAATCCATCTTTGTAGGATAATCAGGGTGACATATTCGTCCCCATGTTCCAGTTTCATCAAAATATGCCATATCAGTACTAACGATTGAAATATCAGGCTCACTTTCTAGAACAGCCACTTCTTGTTCAAGACGTTTTGGTGAACAGCGATCATCCCCATCCATTCGCGCTATATATTTACAATTCGCTTCTTTTAAACATTTATTAAGAGTATAATTCAGACCTCTGTTATGTGCATTCTTCAATAACACTATTTGATCCGGATATTTGTCACGAAGCATAGAAGCAACTTCATAAGTTCTATCAGTTGATCCATCATCACACATTATTAATGTCCAATCTTTATACGACTGATTAATAAGTGACATAACAGCTTCTTGTAAGGTATCTTGACAATTATAGATTCCCATTATTATATTAATCGTTTTCTTAATATGTTGGTTTATCATAACAATCCCCATGTAAAGTGCATCTGATAGTAAAAGAATGCTGTGTAGCAAAGAACAACTATTACTTTTACCATATGTGCAGATTTTTCAGTAAAAAATGCATTGATTTCCCAAGGCAATAAAATACCATTTGAATATAAGCTACAATAAATAGGTAAACGTCCTATGAAAATTCCTGAGGTTCCCATTGATAAAAGAGCCAAAGCAGAACTTACAATACTAGCATTTACGCAGATGTTAACTACTTTATCGTTAGCAAATTTTATATATTTTCGTCCTAGTAGCGCAAGAATTGTAGGCATGGCATACACAAGAACACGTATTGGATTAGTACCATCATCTTGATCTAATGTCCAATCGGTTACAACATTGGTATATTGTGTATCTGAAAGCATTGTGTCCAACAAGTTTGTAAACTGATTAACAAAAGCTAATGCAACAATAACTGCAATAACACAAAGCAGTGTTTTTTTATTTCCAGCTTCACCTTGAATGATAAAAATAATTGGTATCATTAACAAAGCCGATCCGTGAATCGTCGACGCTAGCAAAATAACTAAAATTGCAGGAATATACTTTTTTTCAAAAATCCATTTTGATGCAGCAAATATCAACATTACTGCGGTAAACTGTCTTGCACCATTATGACACCATGACATATAATCTGTACTAGCAACAAAAATAAACATTGCCAACCAATAGTCTGATGAATACTCTCTATAAGTAAGTGCCAAACTAACCAATTGCACTATTGCAATTACCAAAAAGAAGAAGACTGATGTCTCTGAATAAATTGATTTTAGGAAAATAGCTAATGCCGAGAAGCCTCGGTCTTTAGTGTGAGTAACCAAATACCCTGGTATAGCACTTACTTTATCAGGAATTGAATAAAACATTTCTCGATAAGCTCCAGTATCTCCCCATGCACTAGTACGGTATGTTGCCCATACAATCAAAGGAACCACTGCTATAAGAGCCATAAATTTCCCCCATTGTGCATACCTAATCCCTTGCCGCTCTACTACATTCTTGGGCATAATAAAGCTTACAATTCCTATTAATAATATCCAAATATACATAAACCAATAATTTTGAATAGTCACAATTATCTCCTTATCATTACCTTTTTTATTACTTTTCATTTTAGATTATACCATTTCTTGAGTTTCATGCAATTATTTTTCTCATTATTTTCTATGCTTTTTCCTTTGACAAACACTGTTATATTCTTACCTTTTTTCCTCCATCACATTTTTCATTGACTAATTTCCTATCCTGTCCAAACTTCTAAAAAAGAACACTCCTGATCTACTACAATATATTTATGGTTAATATCCCTTACAGCCAGTAAGGAATTATCCATCTTGTTGCTTAAGCTGTATAATGATGGAACAATCGGTATGTCGTCTTCCTTTCTTGGACTTCGCGTCCGTATTATAGACTGATAACCAGCTCCTCATTCGCAGCGTTCGTTTTATGCAGGTTGAATCGCCATAGGTGCATTCGTGTCACACCACAGTAGATAGAATAGGCAATGAGTAAAACTGGTACTTATCCATTACAATAATTTTTAGGAGTGACAATTTATGAACGCAGTAGGTATCGATGTTTCAAAAGGGAAAAGCATGGTTGCTATTATGCGATCTTTCGGTGAAATAGTTTCTGCACCTTTTGAAATCAAACACACAGCCAGTGATATTCATTCACTTGTAGAACTCATCAACTCTGTTGAAGGTGAGTCTCGAATCGTGATGGAACACACAGGACGTTACTATGAAGTCCTCGCCCATCAGCTTTCAAAGGCAAATCTTTTCGTCAGTGCCATTAATCCAAAACTTATCAAGGACTTTGATAATGATTCTCTTCGTAAAGTGAAATCTGATAAAGCGGATGCTGTTAAAATTGCCCGATATGCTCTTGACAAATGGCAAAATCTTAAACAGTATAGTGTTATGGATGAACTACGCAATCAGCTTAAAACCATGAACCGTCAGTTTGGTTTTTACATGAAACATAAGACGGCTATGAAGAATAATCTTATCGGCATCCTTGATCAAACCTATCCTGGTGTTAATACCTACTTTGACAGTCCTGCACGCAGTGACGGCAGCCAGAAATGGATTGATTTTGCATCTACATACTGGCATGTGGACTGTGTCCGTAAAATGTCCCTAAATGCTTTTATTAGCCATTATCAAAGCTGGTGCAAACGTAAGAAGTACAACTTCAGCCAATCCAAAGCTGAAGAAATCTATGGAAAAGCCAAGGAACTTGTTCCTGTACTTCCTAAGGATGGTATTACAAAACTTATTATCAAGCAGGCTGTAGACCAGCTTAACAGTGCTTCTACAACCATTGAATCACTACGCACACTTATGAACGAAACTGCTTCCCAGCTTCCCGAATACCCTGTCGTTATGGCTATGAAAGGTGTAGGAACCTCACTTGGCCCTCAGTTGATGGCTGAGATTGGTGATGTTTCCCGTTTTACTCACAAAGGGGCTATTACTGCTTTTGCCGGTGTAGATCCCGGTGTTAATGAATCGGGAAGTTATGAACAAAAAAGTGTTCCAACTTCCAAACGAGGCTCATCTGATCTTAGAAAGACTTTATTTCAGGTAATGGATGTCTTAATAAAAACACACCCACAGGATGATCCTGTGTATCAGTTCATAGATAAGAAGCGGGCACAAGGCAAGCCTTACTATGTCTATATGACTGCAGGTGCCAACAAGTTTCTAAGAATCTATTACGGACGAGTGAAAGAATATCTTTCATCTCTTCCAGAATCCTAATCATCATTATAATTTTCAGACCAGCACTGGTGTGGTGGTCTGATTTTGATACCTAATTTTCAACCTGTATAAAATTTTCAATGTTCTTCAATTTAGCCTTGACTTTTTATTTGCAGGCTATAATTGCAATTCCCATACCTGTTATTTCCATATATCACAATAAGATGAATCAGACTGTTATCTTCCACACCTCACACTAAAACGGGGCAGCATGCTTTCATCCCCAAAAACATCCTGCCCCGTCTTTTCCTATTTTCTTCTATTTTCCAACCTTCACAGCCTCTTTTGCACCCTTCATCTGCTGTTTTTCCAGTCTTCCTTCGTGAATTCCATCCTGCCGCAGTACGGCTCCTGCTGTTCTCCAGAGACATTCCAGATCCATTTTGAGCTGGATATGGTGCACATAATATCCATCCAGTTCAGCTTTTTGCCGGATCGGCAGCTCATCGCGTCCATGGATCTGTGCCCATCCGGTAAGACCCGGACGGACGCTGTTTGCGCCGTACTGCTCACGCTCCGTAAGGAGGTCATACTGATTCCAGAGTGCCGGACGCGGGCCAACCAGCGCCATATCGCCCTTCAGGATATTAAAGAGCTGTGGCAGCTCATCGAGGGATGTTTTCCGGAGAAACCGTCCGACTCTTGTGATGAAAAGATCGGGATTATTCAGCATATGGGTCGGCATATCATGTGGGGTATCGATACGCATCGTGCGGAATTTATATATGTAAAAATACGTGCCGTTCTTTCCTGCCCGCTTCTGCCGGAAGAAAATCGGTCCCGGCGAATCGAGATGGATCGCTATGCCAAGCAAAATCAGCAACCACGACAGTGCTGCCGTTCCAACCAGTGCAAGCAGCCGGTCCAGCAGATTTTTCAGATACATTTGATAAATTCCAGATTCCCTCATGTTTTCTTCCCCCTATTCTTTCACCGACTGGTTACTTTTCCGGCCTTCTTTTTCTTTTCCATAGCCGTACTTTCCGTAACCATAACCATATTTTCCGTAGCCATAACCGCCATAGGTGCTGTATCCGTAGCCTGTCGCACCCTCCGGCACGCCGTTCAGTACATAGCCGCAGACCGGAATTTGCGAATCCTCGAAGAATTCCAGTGCCCGCTGTACTTCACGGTCCTTGGTAGTTCCCTGGTGTACGACAAGAACTGCAGAATCTGCGATTCCGCCCAAAAGGGATGCATCCGACAGTACTCCGCACGGCGGCGTATCAATAATCAGAAGATCCGCATCCTCTTTCAATTCTTCGATCAGCGTTTTCATCCGCGCGGAACGCAGCAGGCCGGCCGGATTTTGTGTACTTCCGACACCCGGCAGAATTTTCAGCGACAGATCCCGATAATCGGTAAGTGCCTCATCCAGGCTGATCTGTCCTTTCAGCACTCCTATGATTCCACGTCCCTTCCGCTCGGAAAGTCCGATACACTTCAATACCGACGGATTTCGCAGATCTCCGTCCAGCAGCACTACGCGGTACTTCTTCTTTGCGAATGCTTCTGCGAGATTCACGGCAACGGTTGTCTTTCCCTCTCCCGGCACAGAGCTTGTCACAAGCAAAACAGGACAGTCGGCTTTTCCAAGCCCGTCCTCTGTTCTTGTCCGGATGAGCTGCATTGCTTCTTTGAAGGAATCCGGCACTTTGGGGTTACAGATCGTGATGGTCTGTTCTTTTACGTTGCTTCGTTTCTTGATTTTCGCCTCCGGCAGATTTCCAAGGAACGCTGCGTTCGTCAGCTTTTTCACGTCATCTGCCTGGCGAATTGTTTTTCTTGTTCTCACATAGATGAAGACCAAAAGCAGTGCAACGGCAAGTCCCGCCGCTGCTCCGATCATTCCGGCATGTACCGCATCCTGGCTGTTGATCGGGGATACCGGTACGCCGCTGTCGTCTACCACCGTCAGCGTTGTCGCACCGATTATGTACTCTGCTACCTCCGGATAATTGGTAATGACGGACTGAAGTACGCGATATGCCGTATCCGGTGAAGAATCTTTTACGCGAATTGTGAACAGGTTGGTGTTTTCCATCACGCTCGCCTCAATTTGGGATGTCACTGCTCCCACCTGAAGATCCCGTGCTACAACATCCTTTAATACACCGCTTGTTACGATATAAGGAAAGGTTTTTCCAAGCTGCTGCGCCGTCACATTGTCATAATAGGAATAGCCGACCGCGCGGTTTGATCCGACCACAAATGAGGTGTATGCCTCATACATGGGCTGATACCGCAGCTTTGCCGTCAGAAAGGAGCCGCCTCCCATGAGGATCACAAGAATCAGCACGCCCAAAAAGAATTTTCGGAATGCCTGGAAATATTCTGCCAGAAAGGCGATCAGATCGATTTTCTCCGGTTCCGCCGAATAGGTTTCATACGTTTCTCTGCTCATGCTCTTTGCTCCCTCTTATCGTTCTGCCCTGCTGTAGGTGCCGTATCCATATCCATAACCGTAGCTGTTGCCGATCCGCTCACCGAATCCCGGGTAAACATTTCCAAATACACAGCCGATCACTTTTTCCTCTTTCTGGTTCAATGCATCAATCGCATCGTTGATATCCCTCGTCAGTACGCCGTCCTGCCGCACGGAAAGAACTGCCGCATCGGCATACTCTGCAAGCTCTTCTGCATCCGCCGTCATTCCCATCGGCGGCGTATCCAGAATAATGTAGTCCATATTGGTCCGGCATGTCTCCAGAATCCGGTGGAAAATCTCACCGCCGATTGCAAGCGACGGCTCTTCCAGACGATTACGGCAGATTCCGGTATATACGTTGGTATCCTTGTGTTTCTCAAAAACGCCGGATGCCGACTCTTTTCCGAGGACAACCTTTCCGAAATCCTTTCCGTCTTTTTCCGGAATCTCAAAGATTTTATGTAACGCCGGCTGTCGGAAATCGCAGTCCAAAAGCAGTACACGGTTCTGCTCTTCTGCAAGGGCAAGCGCCAGATTTGCCGCAAGGGTCGATTTTCCTTCATTTTCCGCCACACTGGTCACCAGCAGCACTTTTCCGCCTTTTCGGTCCAGACGCCCCCGCACACGCGATGCAATACGCTTTAAGGATTCCACATACAGAAAGCTCCGCGCCGGATTGGTAATCAGCATGGAGCTGTTTTTCTTCTTCTTTTCGTGATACACAACGCCCAGCAGGTCCGCATCGATTTTGCGGGTGAATTCTGCCTCATTTTTGACGGTATCCCGCAGAAAGGAAAAGAGTCCGATGAGTGCCGCCATAGCAAGGGCTGCCGCAAGAAATGCGGTCGCGGCATACTTTTTGGTCGGAATCTGGTTCGATGGCACACCGGAAACCTGCGGCTGCTGCAGTGTCTCCAACACTACATTCGGAATAATATAGTCGGAAATGCTCGTATAATTGTTCAGTACCGACTTTAAGATCCGAAATGCCATTTCCGGCGAATCTGCGGTCACAGACAGCTCCATCAGATTGGATTCCGGCACAATGGAAGCATTCATTTTTGCCGGAAACGAGGACAGGCTGAGCTCCTCCATCACTTTTTTCTTCAAAATCGTATTTTCCAGAATTGCTTCAAATTTCTGTGCCATCTCATATGTGGCCGACAGGCTCGATGCCGCATTGGCATCCACCCCGCGTCCCATAACGGCAAATGTGGTTTTTACCGTATACCGGTCTTTGTGTACGGTCGCCATCACAGTATAGGTTATCATTGCCGCCGAACAGGCAATCAGAAGGATGACCCACCAGTTTTTTGCAATGTCGCACAGGATACTTCGGAGATCCCAGTCTGTTTTGCTGCTCTGCCCGTTTCCTGTTCTGTCGTATTCTCCCATCTGGATCCCCCCTATTCGTTTACACAGACGATCAGGCGGACGGAGCTTGTCTGCCCATCCTCCGCTGTCGCAGTGTATGTCACTTCATAAACACCCGCACTGCCGGTATCGACCGGATTGTCAATGGAAAACTGATTTTCTCCCAGAAGCTCTTCTTCATACGAAGCTGCATGAAGCGCACCGTCTTCTCTCTTTTCATACAGCATCTGATCCACACTCACGCTTTCCAGATATGCCTGCGGATCAAATGGCTGCTGCAGATCCAGATGAATCAGGTAATCGCTCAGGGTAATCTGCGGCCTTCCGTTCTCCTCTGCCGGATCGTAGAGTTCTACTGTCACCGGAAGACTTGTCACATCTCCGGCGCGGTTTGCAACCGAATATGTCACGTGGTACAGTCCCGGTGTACTGCTGATCTCATCCTCGTAAGAAATCCGGATGCGGTCGGTAATCGTTCCGTCCAGGCAGTCCTCCGCGGAAAGTCCCTCTGTCAGATCATCTGCATTCAGGCTGAACCGCAGCGGGCGATCCAGGGAAAAGACCGGTGAGGTGTAATCGTTATACACCAGTTCCCGCTCCGCATGCGTAACGTGATTATCGGAATCAAAGGCGACGATACTGATTTTCCGCCGCCCTTTTTCCACAAAATTCGAAATATGTTCCACAGCAAGAGAACTCGTCACATCGCCGTCTTTTTTATCGTAAGCAGTTACTCCGGCCAGAAGTTCTGACTCCTCTGCATGGATGCTGGCAGAAATCTCACTGTTGTCCATCGTAATTTCCGGCCCTTTTCCGTCTTTTCCCGTCTGCTGCCGCACCAGACACCCGCCAAAGGCAAGTGTGGAAGCCAGAAACAGAATGAGAACTGCCGCTCTCGTTTTGTGCATATCAAAGATGCTCCTTTCGTTTCTGTAACGCCATTCTTCCTGTTTTTAGAGGAACCAGCGTCTTTTCCGTTTTCGTTCCGGGGACGGTTCATAGAAAATCTGACGGTCCTCCAGGATTCTTCTCGGATTCACTTTCACTAAAAGCTGTGCATACGCTTCTCCATACCGCTCCTCCAGAAACTGCCGGACTGGCCGCATGTCCGTGGTCCGGTAATCGGCTCCGTGGGCATCGCTTGCCACACAGCCCGCAAGGCGGTTTTCCAGTAGAAACCTTGCTGTCCGCTCAGCCTCTTCTCCAAATCTTCCAAACACGCTTCCTTTGTTGATCTGCAAAACCGCGCCCATTTCCCGGAATTCGTATAGAAGCTCCGGTGTATCCTGCACGCAGAAATACCGCTCCGGATGCGCCAGCACCGGGATTTTTCCCATCGCCGGAAATTCCAGCAGCCGCTTTCTGATTCCGTACGGCGCCATATCAAACGGCACCTCGATCAGATAATAGCGGCTCTCATGGAGCGGTATCAGCTTTCTCTCTCTGATTTTTTTCTCCAGCGGTCCGATGCTCATGATTTCCATGCCGCGCACCAGGCTGATGGGAATGTGTTCTCTGTTGATTTCCCTCTCCAGACGGTAAAATTGCTCTTCTAACTGTTCCGATTCGTAGTTGACGTATCCGTCCTCCACGCCTTCGATTCCCGTCTGGTTTGCATGCGGCGTCACCGCGAGGATACGCACCCCGCTTTGTGCCGCCATTTCTGCCATTTCAAGGGAGGTGGACAAATTCGGGGATCCGTCGTCCACTCCCGGCAGAATATGTACATGAAGGTCCGTCATCCCTGTTTTTCTCCTTCGTACTGGTATTCCGGTACCATTTTCTTTACCAGATAACAGATGTCCGGACATTCGTTTTCCGCTTCCTTCGCGAGTTCCTTTATCTGCTCCCGGAATACCTTCTCGTCAAATGCAATCTGTCTGCCGATAAAAATCCGGCTGTTTTCTGTGGTCTGCATGCCCTCTTCATTCATCAGAAGTTCCTCATACAGCTTTTCGCCGGGTCGCAGGCCAATGTATTTGATCTTGATTTCTTTTTCCGGCTCATATCCGGAAAGGCGGATCATATTTTTGGCCAGGTCTGCGATTCTGACCGGATCTCCCATATTCAGGACAAAGATCTGACCGTTTTTCGCATAGGCGCCTGCCTCAAGTACAAGGCTGACTGCCTCCGGAATCGTCATAAAATATCGAATGATATCCGGATGCGTAACCGTCACCGGACCGCCGTGTTCGATCTGACGGCGGAACAGCGGAATGACACTTCCGTTGCTTCCCAGTACATTTCCAAAGCGCACTGCCGCAAACTCTGTCGTGCTGTGTCTTCCGATCAGCTGAATCACCATCTCACAGAGCCGCTTGCTCGCTCCCATGATGTTGGTCGGGTTGACTGCCTTGTCTGTTGATATCAGGATAAACTTCTTTACCTGATAATGGCTTGCTGTGCGCGCCGTTTTTAAGGTTCCAATAACATTGTTTTTAATCGCTTCATTCGGGCTGTCCTCCATCAGCGGCACATGCTTGTGGGCTGCTGCGTGAAAGACGATGTCCGGCCAGTACTTCGAAAAAATTGATTCCAGCCTCCGCTCATCCCGCACAGAACCAATCAGTACTGTCAAATTGAGATCTGGGAACTCCCATTCCAGAGATTTCTGAATCTGGTACGCATTGTTTTCGTAGATGTCAAAAATGATCAGATGCCCGACGTCGTGTCCGGCCAGCTGGCGGCAGATCTCACTTCCGATCGAACCGCCTCCGCCTGTTACCAGGATTGTTTTTCCCTTCACATAGCCCAGGATTGCATCGAGATCCACCCGGATGGGATCTCTTGGCAACAAATCCTCAATTTTTATTTTCTTTCTGATCTTTTTTTCTTCCTTCATAGCTCCCACTCTCATTCTGTTGCGTTTTTCTCCCGTATTCAGTTATCCTGTTCCTGCAGACAATCTTCCAGTAAATACAGCATTTCAAGTGCTGAACGAAAACCTGCTTTCTGTTTTCCGCAGATCAGAAATCCCTGCAGACTACAGTGCTGTCGGAACTGAATCTGAATACTGACCATACGCTCGGTTCCGGCTGGAAGCGTTGTATCCTGATTGTTCTTCATTTCATCTGTAAATTCCCACTCTTCTTTTTCCCCTTCTGAAAGGCTCCGCATACAGCTTCCTGCATCCGGCATGCCGAGCAGGTCATAAATGCGGTTCATCCGAAGCAGCATTTCTCCGTATCCCTCAAACGGAATGTCATAATGAAGCAGCGGCAGCCGGATCACTCCTTTGGAATGGCTTCCCTTCACTTCCTGAAAGCATAAAAATAATGCTGCATCTGCTGTTGTATGTACTTTTTCTCTGATTGTTTCTACTTCTCTGTTCATATTTCTCTCCATATGATATTTATTCTTTTATGGTAATGTTATATGTAATAATTATTTTTGGAATATTATACCAAATCAATCTCGCATCGTCAATCTTCTCTGCCTCCTTTTCTTTCGATTTTCTTTTGATTTTCCTGTTTTTTTCTTCTGCTTTTTCTGTCTATCGTTCCTTTTTTTACTTTTTTCGCCCCTTTCTGCCATACGGTGTCACTTTCTGTCGAACGATTTTAACAGAAGTCCGTCAATTCGGCTTGAATGAGATTCTGTCACTGTGTTAAACTACACTTTGTATTTTTATGATGTTTGCTGTAATGCTCTCCTCCTGCTTTTATTTTGTACCCTATCATGTTTCTTTGCGCTGGACAACCGCTTCGACTTGAACGGCTGCACTTCGACGCAAACGGTATACTTTCCCGGAGGTGTTTTTCTTGTATTCCAAATTAATATTCCCACTCGATCCGAACGATTCTGTTCTGCTCGAAATTCCAGTCATTATCTCACAGGGTGTTTCCCAAAAATACCGGCTGGCGCTCGACGACCTGATTTACGTTGAAGCCTGCCAGCACCGACTGATTCTCCACACCATTCAGGGAGATTTTACAACCCGCTGCACATTTGCCGACCTGACGGTCTGCCTTACACCAAGTGATCGTTTTTTCCACGGCGGAAAAGGTCTGCTGATCAACTTTGCCCACGTTTCCCTTGTACAGGTAACTGGCGAAGTTCTGCTGAAAAATGGGCAGATCATTTTCTGCAGCCGCCGGCGGAGGCGTGAGACCCGGGAAGCCTTCCTGGTCTACGCCGGAGCAGGAAAGTTTTCCTACGAAACGATATAAAAAAACAGGAGGGCTGCCGCACGAAGAAAAATTTCCACAAAATATAGATTTTGTAGTGTTTTCGCTTCGTGCGACAGCCTCTCCTGTTAATATATGTTTTTGCTTAATGCTTGTCTGCTGCAAGCTCCATTCGAGCTGCAAACTGTGTATAAAAATCTGTATTTCCGTCATACGGAAGCAGATAAAACAGCTTCAGAATGTTCATGCTGATCTGCTGCCGGAATGCATCGTCCTCGCTTTCGCGCGCCGCATTCTGTTTTTCCTTCAGATAATAATGCCATTTTGTCGTAAAGGCTTCGTATTTCCCAAGCTCCGGCGTATCGAGCCAGCGGCGGACCTTGACCTTTGTCTTGTTCTCCTTCGGACATTCGTTCACCTGAAGGAAATAAGAAAATGTTCCATCCTCATACAGCCGACCCAGCGGAAACATCCGACAGAAGCCCGGGCGTGCATCGTGGATGCTGCAGCGGCCTTCTTCATTTAAAAAGCTGCACCGGTCTGACTGCTCTGTCATCTTCAGATGTGGCAGAATAACACCGTCCACGACACGAAGCGCCACGTTCCCAGCCAGCAAAATCTCTTCCATCGTCTTTCCCAGCTTTTTCTCCAGGCGGTAGACATCCATCGGGTCGAGTACAATCGAATCTCCCATCCCATGACAGCAGGCGGAGCATCCGCGGCAGTCGTCGCAGCCCACTTTTACAAGATCATTAGCTCCGTATCGTTTTCCATCTGAAATTTTATCTATCTCTACATTTCGTTCCATTTTTTCTTCCTATCTTTTCTCTTAATCCTTGCTTTTGGTCTCTTCTCTCGATCTTTGCTTTTAATCCTTGCTTTTGATCTTTGCTTTTGATCTTCGCTTTTGATCTTTGCTTTCGATCCTTGCTTTCGGTCTTTTCTCCCGATCTTTATTTCTTCCTCACATTTCTACTCCCACAACATGCAGTACCTCGTCCTTTACCTGGAATTTGATTTCCATTCCCGCAAAGGAAAGTCCGTAGACGCGTTCTTCGCTGTTCTGATACGATGGACGCGGATCCTGCTCCAGCACTTTTTTCAGCGCCGCACGGTGGTCTGCCGGAACCTTTTCCAGCAGCTCGTCCGGAATCTCAACCGGAATAAAGTATTCTTTCGTCTTTTCCGTAAAGCTGCCAAGTGCCTCCACGTGACTGTCTACATGCGGCAGATACGGTTTGATATCCAGAATCGGTGTGCCGTCCATCAGATCTGCTCCCGTAAGGTGCAATACCGGACCAAGCGACGGATGCTGCTCCACATATTCCAGCTTTACCGAAGAAAGACCGATCGGATTCGGACGGAACGGCGAACGCGTAGCAAATACGCCGACACGCTTATTTCCGCCAAGCCGCGGCGGCCGCACCATCGGAGACCAGGTATCCCGCACGGCTTCCGAAAACTCCCAGATCAACCAGAGATGGGAATATTCTTCCAGCCCCCTCAGTGCATTTGCATCGCGGAACTCCGGTTCAAAAACGATCGTACTCTTTAGTTCTTCGATCAGTCCGCTCTGCCTCGGAATCCCGAATTTTTCCGGGAAATCCGTGTGGATTCGGGCGATCACCTTCATTGCAATTTCTTCTGCCACGTTTCTTACTCCTTTTCTTTCCTGCATCTTCTCTTCTATTTCGCATGGCTCTGAATCATTACCATATGTTTTATCTTAACATTTTGTTTTTGAAAAGTCCACCATGCGCATTCCCCTTCGCCGACTCCCCTGCGGATACTACACGTTACGGGTCACGCAGAGCCTGCCAGACGGTGACTTATACTCCAAGCTCCCGCATGCTTTTCAGCAGCTCCTCGATCTGTTCTGCTGTTTCCTTTACTTTCTCTTCCATCCCGATCAGTTCCCTGCGGTACATCTGTTTTTTCTCCGTCACATCCAGCGCATGTACCGTCTGGACCAGAAATGTTTCTGCCTTTGACTGAAGCTCTTCCGGCAGATGTGTCTCTTTCAGACGGTTTCGAAAGCTTTCCAGATCCTTTCCTGCCGCTCTTAAATACTGATTCATATGAAGCCCCGTGTGGCGCATCCTTGCACGCCCCTCGCTTCGCACCCTGGCATACGTTTTCTGGCTTTTTGCTGCATACAGTGTCATCTGTACATACATCAGGCTGGTCAGTGCCTTTTCTCCTGTCATTGCAGTTTCGTACAATTCTTTTTTTACTCTTTGGCTGCTCATACATTCCTCTCTCTCCGCCACGCTTCTTTCGCTGGCAACGGATGGCAGTTCATGTTTGGTATTCAGGAGTCGAAGGATAAAAAAAGACTCCTATCATGACATCTGCCACAATAAAAGTCTTGCGTTCTCATTTGATACGGATGTTTCTCAACATCGGCTGACGGTTTCAAACCCGCACGGGATGTTTTTATTTCAGATCCCGCGGCGTTTCGCTACTCCCTTTTATTTGTTGAGATGAATCTTAGCACACTTATTGCTAAATTGCAAGCATATTTTTTGCATATCATGCATGATTTCATGCATCCTATTATTTTTGACGGTGTTTCTTCCTATATAAATGGAATGCCGGAAAGCATACGGTTCCCACCATTAAAATAAGGAAAACCACATCCGCATATAGCTTCACATATTCTGCCGCCTGCTCCCATGCAGCGCCGACCGCTGCACCGATGCCAACCAGAAGAAGATTCCAGACCGTACTCCCGACTATGGTATATAGCAGAAATCCCGGCATCTTCATCCCCGCCATGCCGGCCGGAACCGAGATGAGACTTCGGATGATCGGAATGCATCGGCCGAGCAGCACAGCCCGCTGCCCCTTTTTCTGAAACCAGGCAATGGTCTTCCAGGCATCCTCTGCCCGAAACCCCAGAAGCTTCATCGGCCGGCTCTCGAGCAGCTCGGCAAGCCCTTCCGGGCTGACGAGGGTTCCGGCTCCGTACAGCACCAGCGCGCCAAGCAGTGAGCCCGCCGTAGATGCCAGCACAACCCCCGCCGGGTGCAGCCGAGTACACGTTGTCAGAAAACCGCCAAAGGTCAGAATCACCTCGGAGGGAATCGGTGGAAATACATTTTCCACCGCAATCAGAATCAGAATACCAAGATAGCCAAAACGGTTGACCATATCCAGAATCACGCTCTGCAAATTTTTCTCTTCCTTTTCATTTCCGGCATAGAAACCTCTTCCCCGCAGCTGCCAGATAGCCGGTTTTCCGGTCTTATCGGTTTTCCTGCCGGAAATGCTCTTTTTCTTCTCCTGCATTTTATGCGCCTTTTCCACGGTGCATGAATCCTTTTTGACTACTTCTTTACAATTCCGTCAGATTTTCTTCCTTTTGTTTTCATGTTCTCTTCAGAAAAGCTTTATCCCGTGTACACATTCTGGTCACAATTTTCCCGTATACTAATCTTATCAACAACAAAGGAAGTAAAAAACAACCTCCATTGTTTCTCTATAAATAAACCGGAGACGGCAAAGCATTTCTGGAAGCACGTCTCCAACGCCAACCTTTCTAATAGATAGATTTCTTTTTCATACCGCCGGGGCTTCAACCAAGTCCCGGCCTCTCTCCTTTTGGGGAGATTTTTTTTGTAACGATTCAGATCCATGCGAAATTCCGGAAAAATCGCGAATCATGCTTGCGCGAAGGAGTGCTTTTTCTGAATCGCTTCTATTCCTGCCGCATTTTTTTCTTGCACGTGACTTTTCTCTATAGTAAAATAAAATCAGTTGTTTGTAACTCTTCAGAACCCAATGGGGAAAACTTTGCATCATCCCTGCAGGAATGATCCGTTTCTTTCAAACAAATACCATGGAAAAAAGGGAGAAAAATACCATGAAAATTGGATTTGACAATGAAAAATACCTGAAAATGCAGTCCGAGCACATCCGCGACCGCATCAACCAGTTTGACAACAAGCTGTATCTGGAATTCGGTGGAAAGCTGTTCGACGATTTCCACGCATCCCGCGTTCTTCCGGGCTTTGCACCGGACGCAAAACTGCGCATGCTGATGCAGCTTTCCGATCAGGCCGAGATTGTTATGGCAATTTCCGCATCCGATATTGAGAAAAACAAAATCCGCGGTGACCTCGGCATCACCTACGACAGTGATGTACTCCGTCTGATCGACGAGTTCCGCGGACGCGGCCTCTACGTCGGAAGCGTAGTAATTACCCAGTATTCCGGCCAGCACAGCGCAGATGCCTTTAAAAAGAGACTGCAAAAGCTCGGCATCCCGGTTTACATTCACTACACAATTCCGGGCTACCCGCACAATGTACCGCTGATCGTAAGCGATGAGGGATATGGAAAGAACGAATACATCGAAACGACACGCCCGCTCGTTGTCGTTACCGCACCGGGACCGGGAAGCGGAAAGATGGCAACCTGTCTTTCCCAGCTTTACCACGAGCACAAACGCGGTGTAAACGCCGGCTATGCCAAATATGAAACCTTCCCGATCTGGAATCTGCCGCTGAAGCACCCGGTCAACCTGGCCTATGAGGCTGCTACCGCCGATCTGAACGATGTCAACATGATCGACCCGTTCCACCTCGAGGCATACGGCGTGACAACCGTCAACTACAACCGTGATGTCGAGATTTTCCCGGTTCTGCGTGCGATCTTCCAGCAGATCTTCGGCGAGAGCCCGTACAAATCCCCGACTGACATGGGCGTCAACATGGCCGGAAACTGTATTATCGATGATGAGGCATGCCGCGAGGCTTCCCGTCAGGAGATCATCCGCCGCTACTACACTGCTGTGGACGGTATCGCAGACGGCTCCCGCTCCGAGACTGAGGCTTACAAAATCGAGCTTCTGATGAAACAGGAAAACATCGTTGCCGCAGACCGTACCACCGTTTCCCCGGCTCTTGTTCGTGCCGAGGCGACCGGCGCACCGGCCGCTGCCATGGAACTTCCGGACGGACGCGTCATCACCGGAAAGACCGGCGATCTGCTCGGATCGAGCGCGGCGCTTCTGCTGAATGCATTAAAAGAGCTCTCCGGCATCGACCATGACGTACATGTTCTCTCACCGGAATCCATCGCTCCGATCCAGACCCTGAAAACCAAATACCTCGGAAGCAAGAACCCGCGTCTTCATACCGACGAGGTTCTGATTGCGCTGTCTGCTACTGCTGCACAGAGCGAGGATGCACAGAAAGCACTCTCCTGCCTGCCGCAGTTAAAGGGCTGCCAGGTGCACTCCAGCGTTATGCTCTCCGATGTGGACCGCAAAATGTTCCAGCGTCTGGGATGCGATCTGACCTGTGAGCCGAAATTTCAGTAAATAATTTTTATATCTTGGACATAAAAATCCAGGGCATACGGTACTTTCCGTACCTGCCCTGGATTTTTTCTTTTCCGGCTTCTGTTTATAAATTTTCTTTTCCGAATCCCATTGGCAGCAGTTCCTCGAGTGTCATTTCTTTCCAGGAACCGTCGCCCTTGCAGAGGAGAACGAGAAATTCGTTCGGATCGACAAATTCCCGCAGGACCTGGCGGCAGACACCGCACGGTGTGCAGAAATCCCCCGGCTCTGCCTCTCCCGGGCCGCCGCAGACGGCGATCGCGTCAAATTCCGTTATGCCCTCGGATACGGCTTTGAAGACCGCGGTGCGCTCCGCGCAGTTTGTCGGTGTATACGCCGCATTTTCAATGTTGCATCCGGTATAAATCGCTCCATTCTTTGCCAGAACCGCCGCGCCTACGCGGAACTTCGAATACGGCACATACGCAAATTTCCGCGCTGCCAGAGCCTGTTTTACCAGCTCCTGTTTTATTTCTGTACTGATTTCCTGTTTCATATCCAGCCTCCCCTTTCCAGTATCCCCTTATTTTTTCTTTCTTATTTCTGATCTTCCCGGATCAGAATCCGCAGTGCCTCGATGGCTACCTGAATCGCACCTTCCGTATCGTGCGTAATGTGGTTCTCCATGCCGCGTTTCACTCTCTCCTGATTTCCCATCACAAGAAAATCCGATCCGGCACGGACGCCGCGGGCACTTGCCACGATAAAAAGTGCCGCCGATTCCATCTCTGACGCTTTGCATCCAAGCTTCATCCATGCATCCCATTTTTTCAGCAGCTCATCGCCGACCGGCATCTGCTCCGGGTCGTGCTGGCCGTAGAAGGAATCCTTGCACTGTACCACGCCCGCATGCCATTTTTTCCCAAGATTCTTTGCCGCCTGCACCAGCGCATTCGTCACGGTAAGGTCTGCGACTGCCGGGAACTCGATCGGTGCGTATTCCTTTGACGTTCCCTCCGCACGGATCGCTCCCGTTGCCACCACGATATCGCCGCCCTCTACATCGAGTGCCATACCGCCGCATGTTCCGACGCGGATAAACGTATCGGCGCCGCACTGGATCAGCTCTTCCATCGCGATGGAAGCCGACGGACCGCCAATGCCGGTAGATGTAACGGAAACCTTTACACCGTCCAAAGTACCCGTATAAGTCACAAATTCCCGGCTGTCTGCAACGAGCACCGGATTCTCAAAGTAAGCTGCAATTTTTTTACACCGTTTGGGATCTCCCGGCAGAATCACGTACCGTCCCACATCGCCTTTTCGGATCTGCAGATGATACTGCAGCCCTTCTTCTCCTGAATAATTCTGCATATGCAAAAACCTCCTTTGTATTTTCGTATTCTCATAGTTCTATTTTACCACAGGCCGCACCGCAAATACAAGGCTTGACACCATTTCACCGCCCCTTTCATTACGGATATAATCACGTTCCGCAGTTGCCTTTTCCCATTCGGGATGCTACAATAGGCACAGAAACCAGAGTTCTTACTTTCATTTTTACAAGGAGGGATTATTTTATGAGTTCCTATGTCATCAGCTGCTGCTCTACAGCAGACCTTACCGAAGAACATTTCTCCAAACGGGAAATCTCATACATCTGTTTCCATTACAAATTAAATGACACCGAGTACGCGGACGATCTCGGCAAGTCCATGCCGTTCGATCAGTTTTATGCCGCCATGGCCGCCGGCGCTTCCACGAAAACATCCCAGGTGAATGCCGATGAATTTGAAGCCTATTTTGAAACATTCCTGCAGGACGGCAAAGACATTCTCCACGTCTGCCTCTCCTCCGGCATTTCCGGTGTCCTGAATTCTGCGATGATCGCCAAAGCCGACCTTGAAGAGCGCTACCCGGAACGGAAAATCCTCATCGTGGATTCCCTCGGCGCTTCCTCCGGCTATGGTCTTCTGATGGACCGCCTTGCCGACCTGCGCGATGAAGGAAAACCGCTGGAAGAGGTTTACGATTTTGCGATGAAAAACCGCCTCAAAGTCCATCACTGGTTCTTCTCCACGGACCTCACCTTCTACGTGCGCGGCGGCCGCATCTCCAAAGCCTCCGGCGCAATCGGCGGCTTTCTCGGCATCTGCCCGCTGCTCAACATGGACAACGAAGGACGGCTGATTCCGCGGTTCAAAATCCGTACGAAGAAAAAAGTCATCAAAAAAATCGTCGACCAGATGGAAGAAAACGCCGAGGGCGGCCTCTCCTACTCCGGCAAATGCTACATTTCCCAGTCCGCCTGCTACGACGATGCGCGGGCCGTTGCGGATCTTATCGAGGAACGCTTTCCCAATCTGAACGGAAAAGTCGAGATCAACAACATCGGAACCACCATCGGCAGCCACACAGGGCCGGGAACCGTGGCATTGTTTTTCTGGGGGAAAGAACGGGTGGATTAACTCTCCTGCACTTCCATCTATAGCAAGACCCGAAAATAATGCAAAAAAGGCAGTGCTGCAGAGCGCGAATTGCAAGGAACAGATTTGAAGGCGTACCGGGGTACGACGAAAATCTGTGACGCAGTAATTCACGCTCTGCGGTGCTGAATTTTTTGCATTATTTTCGGGTCTTGCTATAAAAACAGGGAAGAAAAAAGCTCTGTCCATTTGGGCAGAGCCTTCTTGTTTTCCTTCTATTCTTCTATCTTCCCTCTCCAACATTTCCGCACCAGTGCAAACACCAGATACCCGATAGCTGCTCCAAGCGTATTCGTCACAACATCATCTAACTGGCAGAAGCCGCGCTCTGTTAAAAGCTGCACAGTTTCCAACATCATGCTCGTGGCAAATGCCGCATACACACAGTACCACCATCTCCGAAGAAACGGCACCGCCGCCGGCAGTAATGCACCGAACGGCAGAAACAGCAGAATATTTTCCACAAAATACCGGTCCGGCAGACGCTGGTTTCCCCAGGTTTCAAACAGCTTCAAATCCACACCGGTTCTCGAACCCGGTTCTCTCGAAAGCAGTGTAATCGAAATCAGCATGGCAAAATAGACGGCTACCAGAAACCACGCCAGAAGCTGCCCGCCGTGCAGCGCACGGTACTGCTCCAGCCGTTTCCGTTTCTTCTGGATCTGCTGATTTTTCCACGCCGCCGCAACCGTCACAAAGCCGACACCGACTGCAACCGCATGCGGCAGATACCGGAATGTATCAAAAATATCCTGTTCAATCGTTGTCAGATAAAGAGGAATTGCCATTTACATCACCTTCCGTATTTTCGCGGCTGATCGGAAACACCCGCGAGATAATCGAGACTGCAGTCATACAGCTTTGCCAGCGTAATCAGACAGTCCAACGGAATCTCACGGATGCCTTTTTCATACCGGTTGTAGGTGTCCGGGTGACTGAAAATCTTCCGCGCCGCCTGTGTCATCGAGTAACCGCGTTCCAGACGGAGCTCTTTCAGCCGGATCAGCATTTTCTCCCGCCCCGGCGTTTCTTCTATTTTTCTGTGCATTACTTTCCTTCTTTTTCCTGCTCCGTTTCCGCCGCTGCTTTTTCTGCCTCCGGCACATACCCCGGATTGTCGTCGTATCCTTCCAGGAAATTGTGGCGGATGCCGTGCTGCTTGTAGCCGACCACGGTGTCAATGTTGACATTTTCGACACTGCGGAAAATATTGCTCTCCACGAACGGATTCACCTTTTTCAGGTTTTTGATCAGTTCCTTGATCTCCACGCGTTTCGAACGATTCTCCTCGTTATTGCAGGTCGTGCAGGTATCGGTAAACTTGCAGGCACACTGGATAAAATGCAGACCGTTATAATCTCTCCACGCCTTGATATCATCCTCGCGCACCAGATACAGCGGGCGGATCAGCTCCATGCCCTCGAAGTGGATGCTGTGAAGCTTCGGCATCATCGTCTGCACCTGCGCACCGTAGAGCATTCCCATGAGGATTGTCTCAATGACATCATCGTAATGATGGCCAAGTGCGATCTTGTTGCAGCCAAGCTGCTGTGCAAAATGGTACAGATGGCCGCGGCGCATTCTCGCGCAGAGGTAACACGGCGAATTTTCGACATGGTAAACCGAATCGAAAATATCGGTCTCGAAAATCGTGATCGGAATATGGAGGCTCTTTGCGTTATCCTCGATCACCTTGCGGTTCTCCGGGCTGTATCCCGGGTCCATGACAACGAATTTTACTTCGAAATCAAATTTATTGTGAAGCTTTAACTCCTGAAAGCATTTCGCCATCAACATCGAATCTTTTCCGCCGGAAATACAGACAGCGATTTTATCGCCCGGTTTTACCAGCTCGTATGTGTTGATCGCTTTCGTAAATTTGGACCAGATCGACTTTTTGAATTTTTTGCGGAGACTCTTCTCCACGTCTGCCGCCTTGTCCTGCTCCTCCGG
The DNA here is from genome assembly GCF_003480555.1 of Blautia sp. AM29-29. Taxonomy (NCBI): domain Bacteria; kingdom Bacillati; phylum Bacillota; class Clostridia; order Lachnospirales; family Lachnospiraceae; genus Blautia; species Blautia sp. AM29-29. Next base: position 32,280 of record NZ_QUJD01000021.1, on the reverse strand, counting down.
CGCGCTCATCACATCCATCAGCCAGGCGATGTAACCGCCCTCCAGGCTCACAGCGTCCCAGCCCTTTTCCTGTAATTCTTCCGCCGCTGCGACACTGAACCGGCCGCGGCTGCAGCAGATAATCGTCTTTTTGCTCCGGTCAATCGCATCACTTGTCTCGATTTCTTCTGTCTTCATCACAAGCGCTCCCGGAATCGCGCCGTGGGAGATCTCTACCGCATCGCGGATATCGACGATCTGATAGCTTGACGGATCGAGCTCTTTTAGTTCTTTTATTGAAATACTGGTACTCATGTAATTTTTCCTTTTCTAATTAAAATGCCTTACTTTTCTTCATTCTTTCATTGTATCGTTTTTTCTGTGACTGTCAAGAAAAAACGGGGAGTCTCTGAACATTCGTTTCAAATCCTCCCCCACTTTTTTATTTTTTCCGGATATCCGCCATCGTCTTCAACAGAAGTTCTTTCTTCCAGAAGACCAGCCCTGCACTTGCGAGCAGAATCGCGTAACGCAGGATCCTGTACGGGAAAATCAGATTGCAGATGATGCTTGCTCCAATCAGAAAAACGGAGCACGCCAGAAGAAATCCTGGATTCATCAGATTTTCCTGGATTCCTTCGTTCACCAGAATCTGTTTGCTCACAATATAATGGCCGACCGAATACAGCATATAGCATGCCAGCGTCGTGTAACCGGCCGCAATATAGCCGAACAGGCGGATAAAAATAAAGTTCAGCACCACATTCGCTCCAGCCGCCGCCATGGATGCAGCCATCAGAAACTGTGTTTTTTCATAATAGAACTGCGGCATCGAGAGAATATTATAAATAAAGATAAAAAACACACTCGCTGCCACCGGCGGAATGACGTACACCGCCTCGCGGTACTTCGGCGATCCGAAAATCAGCACCATCTCCGGACTGATCAGCATCAGCGCCACGGCTATGCCGACCACTACAATACTAAGAAGCTGCAGCACCTTCCGCATCGAGCGGATGTCGCCCTTTTTGATCTTGCTGTACATCCACGGTGTCAATGCACTGTTCATACCGCTGATGAAAAGCTGCACCAGCATACCAATGCTGTACGCCAGCCCGTACAGCGCAACTTCCGTCTTTCCGACCATCTTGTCGATCATGATGCGGTCGCCCTGATTCAGGATAATACCGGACAGATAATGCGGCACAATCGGAATTCCGATCCGCAGTGCGTAGCCCCAGTATTCCTTCGAAAAGAACTCTTTTCCTTTGCAAAACTGGAACACAATAATCGGCACACAGATGCAGACCTGCACCCCGACGATACCTAAGATCCGCATCATGGCCGTACCGCCGTTGATACGGATCAGCACCAGGCTCGCGATCGGGTTCATCAGCGCCTGCAGAATCGTCACGCAGACCAGAATCCGGTACCGATACTCAAACCGCTGCCGCCCCGACCAGTAAGAAAGCGCCGGACTCAGCAGCGCTTCCAGAAACATCAGCAGAATCATGGATTTCGGCAGATTTAAAATCTTCTCCCAGAAACCCGATGTAAAACAATACAATGCAAAAACCGCACCCGTAATCACAAGCGTCAGTCCCTGCATTGCAGATGTATATTCATCCCGCTGCTTCTCGTACTTTGCCATCGCATTGTCATAAACACCATTAAATAAATACAGCGATGTCATAATCGTCAAAATCTGCAGCCAGGACAGATAAACCGTATAGGTTCCGTACTCCTCGGTGCTCATCAGACGCGTGAAAATCGGAACTGTGATGAACGAAATGCCCTTCTGTAAGAAACTGCAGATCGTAAACCAAAGCGCCGCCTTCGCCTGGACGGAGAGAGAACGGTATTTTGAGGTAATGTTCATGTAAAATAGAACTCCTTGCTGTTGGTTATTTGCGTGTTTTATGTTAACACAAAATGGGGGGGACTGCAAGAGGAACATCCATTAAAATCCCCCATGGTTGAACGCTTCCATTCAACCATGGGGGATTCTCACTGCTTTATGTGTTTCGATTCCCAAATGTCATAGGTATCCCTTCTTATTTTTAAATCTTTAATGGATACCCATTCATTTCCAGCCAGCATCGCTTCTTTCACACGATTCTCCAGAACCGTATACAATTCATACTCCGTTCCGCTGAACTCATCGCCTTCATCGGCCCCGTATGTATCAATCCCGGACTCATCCTGCTGTGGTTCCATGGGTTTAATATCGCCCGTCGGCAATGTAACATCCTCATTTTCGTCCGCAAACGCCTTTTGCGGCATCACAAAAATGGATGCCGCAAGCAGAAACAAAAATGCTGTCAGTTTAACGATTCTCTTTTTTCTCCTCTCCATGCGCTTTTCCTCCCTGCAATTCTTCTAAATACAGTTTTGCATCTTTTAAGAAGCTGACCGCAATCATCACGATCACAATGCCGATCGGAAATGCCGCTACGATACTGACAGACTGCAGACTGTTCATGGAACTCTCTGCAAAAAGAAGTGCAATCGGAAGCAGGATCAGCAGGATACACCACATCAGCTGAATTCCTTTTGCCGGCTCTTCGCCGTCTTCCAGTTTCCGGTAGCTGTAGCACGATGCCGTCAATGCGATCGAGTCGAACGATGTCGCATAAAATGCAACCATCGTAACTAATACAACAACCATAATCAGCGGTGCACACGGCATGGTTTTGATCATCGACACGATCAGATGATATAAATCCCCATTTTCATTATACTGCGAAATGAAATCAATTGCACCTGAAATCTGCTTTCCCATCGAATAATTTCCAAGAATAATAAAGCTGACAAGCGTGGAACCCACACCAAAACCGTATCCGCCGAGAATTGTCTGGCGCACGGTTCTTCCGCGGGAAATGCTGCCAATGAAGAACGGTGCTGCCACACACCATACCATCCAGTATGCCCAGTAATAAATGGTCCAGTTCTGTGGGAAGTTTGTCGTACGCATCGGGTCCGTATACGTCGATAAGCCGATAAAGTTCTGAATCATTTTTCCAAGAGAAGAAAATCCAGTTTCAATAATATACCGCGTCTCTCCCCCAAACAGCAGGACGAAGGCAAGAAGTCCGAAAAACAGATAAATGCACACCTTGGCCAGAATGCTGATTCCTTTGAATCCATGCAGAAGAGAATAGGTATAAACACAGCAGGTGATCAGAAGAATGATAATATTAATCACAGTTCTGCTGACTTCCATATGGAACAGCTCGCCGATGATTTCCGCCATCAGAGGAGTTGCCACACTAAAAGTGGTAGCAGTTCCGGCCAGCAGTGCAAAGACAGCCAGAAGGTCAATCAGACGGCCGCCAATTCCATCTGTCTGTTTTCCCAGAATCGGACGGCACGCCTCGCTGTATTTCTGACGGTTTCGTTTTCTTACATGAAGCATAAAGCCAAACGCAACAGCCAGTACCAGATAGAATCCCCACGGGATAAAGCTCCAGTGAAACAGTGGAAATACGCCTGCCCAGTCCTGAATGCTGCCAAGTTCTGCGATGTGAGGATCTGTTGCGTACAAAATCCACTCAGAGAACGAATAAAACAGAATATCTGCTGCCAGACCACAGGTAAACATCATGCATCCCCATGCAAAAAAGGAATATTTTGGCTTCTCATCCGGCTTTCCAAGCACAATATTTCCGTATTTGGAGCCTGCCAGAAACAGAGACAGAAAGAAAATGCCAAGTCCGATGACCAGGTAATACGTTCCAAAGGTGTCTCCAAACAGAAATCGAATCTGGCCAAGTACCTGATTCGACTGCTCCGGTGCAAAGAAAAATACGATACATAGAGCAACGATCAGCGCCAGAGGCACCAGCGTGATCATCCAGTCGATTTCTTTTTTCTTCTGTTGGTTCTTACTGTTCATTTTCTTCCCTTTCTGCGTAATCCGCATACGATGCATCGAGTGCAACAAGTTCGCTGAAATTGTCTACTTCTATGATATCCTCTGCCTTCATTGGCCGGATGCCAAGCTGATACTCTTTCGGGTAACAGAACATTGCCACATCGTCCCAGTAAATCTGACGGTTTTTCTTTACTTCAAACTCCTGCTCCAGATGGCCTTTTAACCGCTTTCCATCTTCTGCTGTCCATCGGGAAATGCTGTAGAGCTGCCAGCCGCCCTTTCCGCCGGTTCTGCTGCAGCCTGTCACAATGCCGTTTTCCACGGTCTGCAGCCACTCGTCGGTCTCATCATCCGTCCACACGCTGTTGTAACCGGATCGCTCAAACTCCGGTGCCAGAATTTCCGGATGATAGATGATCTGGTCACCGTCAAGAATAAACGCATTTTCCAGATGTTCCCGCGCCACATACAGCGATGCGATGTTGTTGCAGGTATCGTACCACGGATTGTCGATCAGCTTCAGACCCGGGTACTCCTCTTCCAGTGTCTGGAACTGTTCCTTGAGGTAACCGACTACCACGTAAATTTCTGTGATTCCGTTTTTGTGCAGTCCATTGATGACGGTATCAATCATCCGCACACCGTTTACCCGGACCAGCGGTTTTGGTGTTTTTAACGTTACCGGCTTCATCCGGTTTCCGAGGCCTGCCGCCATAATAATGGCGCGCTCTACTTTGTACATATTTCTTTTCCTTCCTCTCCCAGTTCCTGCTGGACAATTTTGTAATAATCTTTTGCGTAACGGTACTGCCGCAGGGAATATTCTCCGAATTCCACGCCTAATTTCCGTTTATATTCGCACCAGTTGCTCCAGAGCAGACCGCAGACTGCGATGTAGCAGTAGATTTTTATGCGTGTTCTGTCGTCACAGTTTCCTTCAAAATAAAGATCAATCAGATGGTCCACCTGCTCTTTTTTGTAAAGAGAATAGATACAGAACATCGCAATATCCACATGCGGATCCTGCATTCCGGCGTATTCCCAGTCGATCAGGCGGATCTCCTCTTTTCCGTTTTCTTCCACAAACAGAAAATTGTCCGGCACAGCATCAATGTGAGTGAGCACCCACTCTCCGGCATTTGCTTCGATGTAATCCTTTAACTGAAGCACATGCGCTTTCGTCTTTTCGTAATCTTTATATGCTGACGGAGTTCCTTCCCAGAGGCTTTCATAGTATTCCATCTGTCCGAACAGGTCGAAGGAATGGTCTACTCTTAATTTCTGCCCGTGAAACTCCCGCAGTTTCTTCATGCATTTCTGAAGATCTTCCTCATTTTCTGCATCGCAGACCCGCGCACCTTCGAGATATTCTGTGATTTTGTAGCCGTTCTCCGGGTTAATATAGGCAATCTCATCACAGATCCTGCGGCCGGCGATCGTCTGATATACAGCGGCTTCCTGCCTGCGGTTGATCAACTGATCGGTTCCCTCTCCCGGAATTCGCATAATGTATTTTTTATCTTTACAGGAGAATAAAAAGGATCGGTTTGTCATTCCTTTTTTCAGAACTGTAATGTTTGTCACTTCGTTCTGCTGTGCTCCAAGTGCTTCACAGATTACCTGAATCGCATCCGTCTGCAGCTGGCTGGAATCGCTGTCAATCTCACGCAGCTGCTCATAGGTATTGATTTCTACGGCATCGGCAGCATGTACAACACGGGCCGTCACAATCATTCTGTCTTTCCGGTATAAGGTTTCCTCCCAGAACGCTCCGTCGTATCGGGAATCTCTTCCCAGTTCTTCCAGACGCTCCCGCACGATCTCCGCTTCTGTTTCCAGCAGATAACAGATGCCGATCATCGCGTTTCCGCCTGCCTGTTCTTTCTGTACGACCAGCTCCTGCTTCCGGTTTACGCGGACGGTACTGTCATCATCCACCAGATCGCTGACCATGTACCAGGAATATAATTCGTTTCTGCTGTATGGATTCTTTTCACACCAGATATCACAGGGAATGATGTAGCTGTTTGATAAATGGGCTGCCGCCGTTTTCAGGGAATGCAGATTGTTTTTCGACACATAGTCCGGAGCGACGATCAATTCTACGCCGTATTCATCGATCAGATATTCATACTGCTCTTTCATAAATCCGACAACGACGTAAATCTCTGTAATGCCGACTTCATGAAGCTGACGGATTGTGCGCTCTATCAGCCGCTCTCCCTTGATTTCCAGAAGTCCTTTCGGTGTCTCTGTATTAATCGGAACCATCCGCATACCAAATCCGGCGGCAAGGATAATGGCGTTTTTCGGCGCTTTCTCTTTTGCCTCACGCAGTGTCTTTTCCGTCGGACGGATCTCTTCATCCAGGTAACCTTCTGAAATCAGTTCCTTGATCGAACGATTGACGATTCCAAGCGAATGGCCGGTCTGTGCGGCAAGGATACGCTGATTGATGAAGGGTTCTTTTATCAGGTTGTTCAATATATCTTGTTTTGAGTTGTTCATATACTTCCTTCTTTCATTTTTCATGAACTTTTGTTTTCGATTATACCATAACTTTATGACTTTTTCAATCCCCTGTGTGTTAGGATAGTTGTCAGTGAAAGATAATTACTTTTGTGGTAGTATATATGTGAACTTCCTATAAAATTAACTCTCATAAAATTCCTTTTAAAGTATGCTACAACTGGCTTAAAGCAAGAACATGTCGAAACGAGAGTTAATATTTCAGGAAGTTCACATAAAAAGGTCCAAATAATTAACATTATTTGGACCACCTGTCAAAGGAAGCCTTTTTCCTTTTCGCCGTCATCAGGACTTCTTTGCGCTTCCATTCATAAATTTTTCTTAAAATTTACCTTTATTTTACCACACTACTCCCAAAACTACAATATATCTCCATTTTTCATTTTTTTTACATAGAACCTTTCTGGCCTAATACAATCAGTACAGTTTTAAACAAAATCTTAATATCCAGCATAAAGGACCATTCTGAAATGTACTTCGTATCCAGTTTTACAACCTCTTCAAAATCTGTAATCTCGCTTCGTCCGCTTACCTGCCACATACCAGTCAGTCCCGGCTTGATTGCCAGTCTTGCTCTGTGATGGAGCTCATATTTCTCCCACTCATCCACTGTCGGCGGACGGGTTCCTACAAGGCTCATGTCGCCTTTTAACACATTGAAGAACTGCGGGAATTCATCCAGCGAGGTTTTGCGGATAAAGTTTCCGATTCCTTTGCCTGGTCCTTTTTCGCTTCCGATGACACGCGGGTCATTCTCCATTTTGAACATCAGACCATCGCTGACGCGGTTCTGTTTCATCAGTTCTTTTTTCCGCTCTTCCGCATCCATGTACATGCTACGGAACTTGTAAATTTTGAATTTTCTTCCGTTCTTTCCGACACGGTACTGTGAGAAGAAGATCGGGCCCGGAGACTTGATATAAATCGCAGGGGCAACGAACAGGAAGATGATTCCGGTCAGAATACATCCGGCAAGACCGCCGCAGATGTCCATGATTCGTTTCAGCACAAGCTGTCCTGCGCTTGCCATATTGATGCAGGTGGTGACCACGGTATAGTTGCCCATGCGCTCTACAGTCTGATTTTTTCCCTGCATTTCGTTCACGTCCGCAATTTTTACGTGGATCGTAATGCCCATCTCGGCGAATGCGTCGAATACTTTCTGCGGGATTTCTCTGCCTTCCGGCAGAACGATCAGCACTTCGTCGAACCACTCACGGCAGACATACTCAGCTGCATCTGCAAGGTTCGATACCACCGGTACGCCGTGGATTTTGTGTCCGGTTCTGTCCTGGTCTACGAGAACAACGCCAGTCGGACGAACGCCGATGTAATCGAAATCCAGCATGCTCTTTACAACGGACTGTGACTGTTTTTCGGTCGTGATGATCAGAAGCGAACGGCCGCTGTGTTCCCCGCTGCTGCGTTTCTTTACCACAGCCTTCCATCCGATGCGCATCAGATAGGAAAGCATTCCGTACAGAGCACCGGTCAGCATAATGGTTGCTCTGGAGAACTGATCTCCCTCCTGAATCAGGAACAGGTAGAATACACCAAGAACGATGATGTATACCATATTTTTTACAGTCATTCCGATTTCCACGAGGTATCCGCGCTTCATGACGTTTTTGAAGGAATCGTCAAAAAACATGATCATCAGCTGGATCAGAGCGAATACGATAGCCTCATTTCGGTAAATTGGGCTTCCATATGGCTTAAAACTGTGATGTCTTAAGAAATAACCCATGACGAAAGCCAGCTGAAGACAGATAATATCAAGAACCATAAAATCCAGATGCTTCAGCCATCCTGTGGATGATTTTTTGTACATACCTTTCTCCCCTGTCGTATTTTTTTCGCCGTACTCGTAACATTCTCTTGTTTCGCATAGTTTTTCTAGCTTTTATATTACCATTTTCACTAAAACCTTCTCATTTTTTCTGGTACTATGCATTTGCAATATCTTCTGTGACGAATACAGAACCATTTTTTTCTTTATTCCAAATATTCTATCCCATTTCTACTTATTTGTAAAGGTGTGGACACACTTTTGGACATAATTATTTCACATTTTTGCAAATTATTACATTTTATATTATTTCATCACATCCAGAATCTGTAATGTTTTCATCTTCTTTTCGACATAGCGATGGAGATATGCACGCAGCAATCGTTCCAGTTCGTCCAGGATCTCTTCATTTACGGTAAAACCATACAGCTTCGCGAGCGGTGCCGCAATGATATAGCGGCATGCCAGCACGGTGCCCGGCTGCAGCGGCCATGGATCTCTGATGGTTTTTCCACAGTTTGGGCAGTAGATGGCGCTGTCGCGCAGGGAGAAAACGGTCAGATTCTCTTTCGTGCCGCACTCCATGCAGGAGAACATCTGCGGTGCTTCTCCGCTGATTGTGATCGTCCGCAGTTCGAAGATGCACCGGATCAGGCGGAGGTCCTGTTTTCCGCTGCGGATGGCGTTCATCGTCACGTACAGAAGGTTCAGCATCTGGGTTTCATCGTTTCCTTCCTGGCCGAAATATTCGGCCAGTTCCAGAAAATAAAAGCCGTAATAAACGCCGGGCTGCATCTGCGCCAGGTCGAGGAAGTATTCTTTAATGTTTGCGCCGGAGAGGGTGTAGCTGTCACGGCCCTCGTAAACCTGAAACTCGCCGAAGACGAACGGATTGGAGACGGCCATCAGCGGGCTTTTCATGCGGCGGGCGCCGCGCGCGAAGGCGGTGATTTTGCCGAGCTCCCGGGTCAGGATCACGACGCGCTTGTCATACTCTCCGACCGGGGAGGCGGATAATACCATTCCGCTTACATTGATTGGTTCTCGCATGTTTCTTCCTTATTATAATGCAATATTATAAATCGAGTTTCTTTTTATCATATCCGAAGTTCTTCACGAGGAAATCGCTGTCGCGCCAGTCTTTTTTGACTTTGACCCAGAGCTTCAGGTTGACTTTCTGCTCCAGCATCTGCTCCAGCTCATACCGCGCGTTGCTTCCGATCTTCTTGAGCATCGCGCCCTGTTTTCCGATGATGATGCCCTTGTGGGAATCGCGCTCGCAGATGATGGTCGCATCAATATCAACGATTTTTCCGTTCGGGCGGTCTTTCATCTGGTCGATCACAACGGCGATGCCGTGCGGGATCTCTTCGTTTAAGGCGTACAGTGCTTTCTCGCGGATGATCTCAGCCACGATCTGGCGCATCGGCTGATCGGTGATGGTGTCCTCATCGTAGAACTGCGGGCCGTACGGCAGATATTTGAAGATGCTCGGAATGATGTCATCGGTGTTCTGATGGCGGAGTGCCGAGCACGGAATGATCTCGGCAAACTGGAACAGCTTGCGGTACGTATCGATGAATTCCAGGATTTTGTCTTTCTCCACGGTATCGGTCTTGTTGATAATGAGGAGGACCGGCGCATTGACTTTCTCCAGGATCTCTGCGATATGGCGCTCTCCTGCTCCGATGAAGTTGCTCGGCTCTACCAGCCAGAGAATCACATCGACTTCTTTTAACGTTTTCTCGGCTACATCGACCATGTACTCGCCGAGCTTATTTTTCGCCTTGTGGATACCCGGTGTGTCGAGGAACACGATCTGTCCCTCGTCACACGTATAAACGGTCTGGATGCGGTTGCGGGTGGTCTGCGGTTTCTTGGATGTAATCGCAATCTTCTGTCCGATCAGGTGGTTCATCAGCGTGGATTTTCCCACGTTCGGACGGCCGATCAGGGCTACAAAGCCGGATTTATAATTTGCATTGTTTTCCATTGCTGTCTCTTCTCCTCATTTATAAGTTCTCTACGTTCTTAAACAGTTCTTTCTCTTTCTGAATGGCTGCTTCGCTTCCGACAACGCAGATGTTGTTCTGTTTTAAGGCTGCATCTACAAGGTCTGCCAGTGCATGAATGTCATCCAGGGTTGCATCGAGGATCTGATCTCTCTCCTGCTGGAAGTCTGCTTCGGTGATGCCGTTGAACCATGCGCTCTCGGAGGTCTGGCCTTTTGCGGACGGGTTCATCGGGACGTCGAGTTCGCTGATCGTTCCGATGATGTATTTGGTCATCTGGCGCTCGTCTGCTTCGAAATTGCGCACGTAATCGCCGATACCGCGGTATACTTCAAGGGTTCTTCCGACGTTCGGGTCACGGTAGGAAGAAATGCACGCGTTTCCGCCTCTTCCGAAAGCTCCGCCGCAGCCGTAAGCGCCGCCTTTGACACGGATGTTGATCCACAGATAGTCATAGCTCAGCATGACACGCAGGATGCGCAGGGCTCCTGTGTAGTCGTAGCCTTCGCGCTCGAAGTTTCCACAGAGTGCCACGTACTGTACCTGGCCGGAGGTCTGGAAGGCTTCGTTTTTCTGTTCAAAGTCATACACAATGCTGCCCGGCTCCACTTCGTCGGTGTACAGATTCTCTTTGAATGCTGCGATTTTTTCTTCCAGCGGTGCGTAGCCTGTCTCGTCTGCGGTATAGGAGACGGTCAGATTCTCTTTGCGGAAGATGTATTTCATCAGGATCTGCAGATTTTTAATCAGTTCTGCTTTTTTCTCATCGAAGTTCTCGTCCAGATCTTTTAAGAGCTGGCAGAAGCCGATGCCTGCGATGCGGTCCTGGAAATTGCTCATCGGGGAGTAATAGGAAGCTGCACGCATCACAGCCGTTGCATTTCCGGCGGAAGACAGGCGGTTCTGCAGGCCGGATTTCATGCTGGAGATGATCTCGTGAAGACGTTTCTCGTCATCCAGGCGGGAGGTATTCAGGATTTCCTCGATCATTTTCATGACGAAATCCAGTTTGTCGTACAGGAATTTCGCGCGGATGCCGAACATTCTGCGGCAGTCGTCATCATTTTCCGGAATGCGGAATACCTGCAGTCCGCAGTTGATGCCGCCGGTCTGTGCATTGATCTCGTTGAACAGTTCGCCGTAGGTGTAGTGTTCGGTGTCCACATAGCCGAGAACGGATTTTAATACGCCCATGTACGGGATCAGATCGTTCGGCACATTTTTCGTATCAAACAGCAAGCTTAAGTAACCGATGCCGTTCGTGAATACGTTGTGATGAAGAACCGTCGTTCCATCGGCTTCATGCTCGTCATTGTAAAGTTTGATAGACTCACGTTTGATATCGCTTCGTTTCAGGAGCGGAATCGTCTCGAGTGCTTCCTCGCTCTCCTCTTCTTCCTGATATGCTGCCAGCTCTTTGGTGTCAGCAATGATTTTCTCGATCTCTTCTTTTGACAGGCTCTCTTTGTATTTCTGCAGTTTTTCTGCGGTCTTTGCATCATTTTCTGCGGCAAGACCGGTCTTTGGAATGAGGGTCACGATGGAGGCATGGGTGTTGTCCAGCAGATACGTCTGGATCAGGTTTTCGAAATAGCCTTCTTTTGCCAGTTTTTTCAGCTCATCGTAGATCGCAAGCTGCTGCAGGTAGGCGAACGGTTTGTTCTCATCGTACAGCCAGCTGTCGAAGACGTCGATGCCGTACATCAGGCCCTTCGGGAAGCTGGAGAAGTCCGCCTCACGGAAACGGAATTCGAAATAGTTGATGCCTGCCTCGATGGCTTTCTGATCCATGCCGTTTTTCACGATATCCTCGAGGGTGCCGCGGATGATGGACAGGAATTTTTCTTTCTCATTTTCATCGGCGTTCTTGGCTACGATGGAGAAGAATGGCTGCAGGATGCCGTCCTCGTAGGAGCCGTAAACATCTTTTCCGATGTGTGCGTCAAGGAGTGCCTGTTTGACCGGGGCTCCCGGTGCGTCAAGGAGTGCATACTCCAGAACAGAAAATGCCACGTTTAATTTTACATCCAGACCGCTGCCGATGACCATGTTGTAGGACAGGTACGCATTGTTTTCAAGCGGATCGCCGTCGAGTACCGGGTACTCGTGTACAATGTCGAGGGTCTCTGCAAATGGTTTCTGATACGGAATTTCGGATTTTACTTCTTTTGCATTAAAATGGGACAGGTATTTTTCATCCATCCATGCCAGTTTTTCTTCCATATCCATGTTTCCGTACAGGTAGATATAGCTGTTGGACGGATGGTAATAGGTCTGATGGAAATTCAGGAAGTTTTCGTAGGTCAGGTTCGGGATGCAGGACGGATCTCCGCCGGATTCTACGCCGTACGGAGTGTCCGGGAACAGGGTGTTGAAGGTTTCACGCTCCAGGACATCGTCTGCGGAGGAGAAGGCTCCTTTCATCTCGTTGTATACAACACCGTTGTAGGTCAGCGGGCCGTCTTCGCTTTCCAGATGATAGCTCCAGCCTTCCTGCCGGAAGATTTCGTCGTGTTTGTAAATGTTCGGGTAGAATACGGCGTCCATGTAGACATGCATCAGGTTCTGGAAGTCGGCATCGTTGGTGCTGGCTACCGGGTACATGGTTTTATCCGGGTAGGTCATAGCATTTAAGAAGGTGTTCAGGGATCCTTTGACGAGTTCTACGAAGGGATCCTTTAACGGGAATTCGCGGGAGCCGCAGAGGACGCTGTGCTCGAGGATGTGGGCTACGCCGGTGCTGTCGGCCGGCGGGGTACGGAAGGCAATGTTGAATACTTTGTTGTCATCCTCCGTCTCGAGAAGCAGCACGCGGGCTCCGCTTTTGTTGTGGCGAAGGAGGTAGCCATGTGCGTGGATATCATCAATCTGCTGTTCCTGCAGCAGGGTGTAGGCTTTGCAATGTTCTGCGTTCATGTTAAAAGTGTCCTTTCTTGTTGTTTTTCTCGGTTATTTCCGGTTTTATGCAGTCAAAAACGGACCGCAGTGCCCGTTTACTGGGATTTTCTGCGGCCCTGTCGGTTTTTATTCTTCGTGGTCTGTTTCTGCGTCGGTAGTTTCCGCCTCATCCACATGATCTTTTACTTCGTCATTTGCAGCATTGTTCTGCGCATTTCTCTGCGCCTGAGCTGCGGCAGCCTGTGCCATCATCGCCTCGAGATTCGGGCGGACGCTCTGCGCCTGGGCTCCCATGATTCTCTGGAGCTGTTCTCTGGTCAACAGAAGGTTGAAGCCGGACGGGTTGATGACGAAGCCTTTGGCCTGTTTCATCAGGTACGGCAGAAGGTGCTGGAACGGGATGGCTGCCAGCCGGAGTTTTGCCTGCGGATCCGGACGGAATTTCTGGAATTCACCGATATCGGAGAACAATGGCTGGAAGATTTCTTCGTTCTGGTTTTTGATGTACGGGATGCGCACATCCGGTCCCGGGTTGGCCGGATCGAATTCGCCCTGTACCTGGGAGATGTCGATGGCAAGGATGAATTTGCTTCGCATCAGGTTGACAAGCATTTCTTCTTCGAGTTCACGCAGGTGCTGCATGCGCTCGGCATCGTCTCTTCTCTGGTTTGGTTTGCGGAGCTCCTGCAGGAAATAGACTACAGTGAGCTGTACGCCAGGGTTGAGGACTGGAAGATGCTGTTTGTTCATTTTTTCCATGTCCGGTTTCGGGAAGATCTGCTCCAGCTCGATGCGGCGGGTCTGATCGCCTTCGTGGAAGATGACCATGTTGACACCTTCTGCGTAGAGGCCCATATAGAAGTTCGGCATCTGCTTGCGCAGTACTTTTACGGTAAGCAGCGGGGTATTCTTCTCTACATAGGATTTTGCAAATTCTTTAGCTGCTTCTTCTTCGGTAAACATATATACCTGATCGTCAAAGGTTTCCGGATCGCACTCTACGTATGGGAGTTTCGTGATCTGGGAAAATGTGACATAGATGATTTCCATGCTTTGAAATTTCTTCATTGTGAAGCTGTTGTCTACTGTCATTTGTGGTTGAGTCCTTTCTTCGCTCTTAGAGGATATGGTATCCCTAAAATATCTATGTGACATTATATCATACTTTTGGTGGGTTGCCAAAGGTTTTCTTTTGGGGTGACGGACCGCGCAGACCAAAGCTGTCGAAACGGGGCCTGACTTTGCATGACGGCGGGAGAGGGCTTTTTGTAGTCTGTAATTGGGGCGTGCAGACTACGGAAATGTTTTTTAACACATTCTAGTTAATCGCTTTGGCATTGGGGTAGATTTTTTCCATTCGGGCGTCCGGGAAATGGGCATCTATGGTCTGCTCGATGGCATTAGCTGCGGGCTTTTGGTGGGCGCGTTCGTCGTATCGGGCGAGAGCAAGGGTAGATACGAGCATGTTGGCCACCATGAACACGATCAGGATCCAAGTGATGATTTCTCCGAATTTCATCGGGATTTTTTCAATCCAGCGCGAAATGACAGGATAGAATTTTTTGAGCCAGACGACGGCGGCTATTCCCCAGAAGAAACAGTACAGGAGGTTGATACGGCCTCCGAGGTTGAAGGGAATGTCGCTGTAGTCCCAGAAGACTTTTCCGAATACGATTTCGGTGAACACACTGCAGATGTATTCGTAGGCTCCGCCGAGGAAGGTACCAAAGGCAAACAGGAATCCATCGGAGCGGTCGCGGTAGTTGTAGAGGAACCAGGTAGCGAGGGCGATGGCCAGGCCCCAGACGATGCTGAACGGGCCCCAGACAAGGCTGCTGCGGCTCATCCAGACACCGGCGGTGATGCGGCAGAATATGGTTTCTGTAATATCGCCCAAAAATGCGCCGATGATGAAGAGAAGAACGATTTTGTAAAAGCTGCATCCTTCGGCAAATACGCCGGTTTCTGTTTTCTCTTTTTTCTCCGGAACTGGCTGTACGGCCGGATAGGCACGTTCCACACGACGCTCCAGATAGCGGTAAACACGGACAGAAAGGCGTCTGGTGAAGGCGTCGATCTGATCGTTCATAGCGCTGATCCGCGGCATTTTTTTCGTGATGTGGTGCAGAACAGCATAGGAACCGACGGCATCTACTACCAATATACCAAAGAGAATCCAGGATGTGATATGCAGGAAACCGGCCGGAATTAAATGAAGAACTGTAAAGCAGAGGCGATTGCCGATTTTCATGGCAAGCAGTCCTAAAATTCCCCAGAGTACAGAATACTGGAGGCAGATATAGCCGTCCATGTTCCATTTTTTATTGGAATAGTCCCACCATTTGCCATGGCCAATGCGTTCCAGCGCGTGACCGGCCAGCCACTCGGCTGCGGTAGCGATAATCATACAGCCAAGGAACAAAAAGACGGGGCTTGACTGCAGTTCATACAGATAACGTGTCATAAAGACAGCTGTGATTCCATAGATGGCGCAGAGCGGACCATTTAAGAATCCTCTGTTTACCATATGTTTTTTCCGGATCGCGGCCACAGAAGTTTCCAGAAGCCATCCAAGGAAGGCGTAAAAGAAAAACAGGCCGAGATAGTCATAAATTGTATAGTTCATGTTCTTCTCTCTATTCTTTCATTATTTTTGCTATTTTAAGGATTTTATTTTCCACTGAATCCCTTGTATACTCTCCAGTATTTTGTTTTTATTTTTATCCTGCAAATAAGATGGATTTAATTTTGCTTTTTTATACTGCAAATATGTTCCTTCTGTTTTCTGAATCAGCAATTTTGTAAAATATTGTTCCCAGCTAAAAAACTCTGTGCTGTCGATATAATCTTCTGGATTTTCCAGAATTTTACGAACCTCTTTGTCCTGTAAAAGATCTGAATTTAAAATCAGCCATTCAAAAGACTCCGGTAAATATAAATGTACGTTCTGTTTTTCCTCTATTTTATTGCTGAGAAGATTCATTTCTGCTCCAATTGCAGCACCGTCCGCAATAATACAGGTTTCTTCTGTTCCTGCCTTGCCGATCATTTCCGGTATTTTTGTTTTTCCACCAGCGCTTTCACATGTAATATTCCTTTCTGCACATACATTTTCAAAAAATTGATACCCAGAATTGGAATCTTCCGTAATTATTTTTTGTACTCTAACAGGAAGCCGTGCTGTTTTGGGATAGATCTGATACATTTTCTGATATATTTTTCTGGTATCTCTGTATTTTCCGGAAACATGCAATCCATAAATCTCTTCTACACTATACGGCAAATTATATAAGTTTTCTCTCGTAATCAATACAAAATAGTTTTCTGAACCCCGTATGGCAGAAGCAAATTCTTCTGTTTTTATAAAATAATTCTCCTCGTCTATGAAAAAGATGCTTTCCCGGCTGTTTTCCAAAATAATTTTCCAATTAACACCTTCCAGCACTCTGCACGGTACTTCACAGGAAACGTTGATTCCGCTGGACTCCCCTAAATTTTCTGCCTGCCGGATCATATTTACCAGTGTTGTTTTTCCTGATGCACTATCCCCCTGGATGATTGTAATATTACGCTTTATCACAAATTCATAATGAACTCTGTTATTTTGAATAATAACTCTTTTCTTTCCCTTCATACATCCACCTATACATAAGCCTCGGCAACATCTACAAATTCGGACATATTCCGCACAATAGTCCCTGTATTTAAAATCAGGATTTCAAAAGGATCTTTGCCAAACCGCATCACATGACGCAGATTAATCGTCAGATCCTTTTGCTCTCCTAATTTTAAAATCCATTTTGCACAATTATCTCCACATACGGAGGCATTAAAGATCTTTCCGTCTGTATCGTATGCCATCAGCAGCAACGTTTTGATTCCTCCGGATAAATCTTTCGGTGGAATCGGACCAAGCACCGGGCTGTCAATCAGATGCGCACTGATTACCTCCGAGCGATCCACATCGCGGATCATTTCTTTTGCCAGTGGCGTGGTCAGCCATTCATCTTCATAACAATTATCAAAATAGGTTGGCGGATGATAGATTGCACCTTTCATTTCTCCAAGATATATTTTCAACATAATAAAATTCCTCTCGCTAACGCTCATTATATCGTGATACGCACATTATACCATATCTCAAAGCCTTCTTGCGCAAAAATGTATCGTTTGTCAACATTTTCCGGGATAAAAATGTTGACAAACGATACAAAACTATTGCCAAATGTCGCTAATTCATTTTTTCTCCCAAAAAGAAAGAAGCCATACTCTCTCAAGTATGACTTCTCTCCTTTTTCAAATTCTTTTTAAGGAAAAAGAATTACTCTTCTTCTGCGCCGTACAGTTTTACGAGTTTGTTCAGGTAAGTGTAACGGTCTTTTGCTTCCTGCTCGTTCTTGCCGAACAGTCTTTCTGCTTTCGCCGGGTTTGCACGTTTCAGAGAGTTGTAACGTACCTCGCCGTTCAGGAATTCCTGATAATCTCCTGACGGAGCCTTGGAATCCAGTGTGAATGCGCTCTTGCCTTCTGCAGCGAGTGCCGGGTTGAAGCGGAAGCAATGCCAGTATCCGGTCTGAACAGCGAGCTGCTCCTCGGTCTGTGCTTTGCTCATACCTTTCTTGATACCATGGTTGATACACGGAGCGTAAGCGATAATGAGGGACGGTCCCGGATATGCCTCTGCCTCTGCGATTGCTTTGACTGCCTGATTGTAATCAGCGCCCATAGCGATCTGTGCTACGTATACATAGCCATAGCTCATTGCGATGCTTGCCATATCTTTCTTCTTGGTTTCTTTACCGCCTGCTGCGAACTGTGCAACTGCACCGGTCGGAGTAGCTTTGGAGGACTGTCCGCCTGTGTTGGAGTAAACCTCGGTATCGAATACCATTACGTTGATATCTTTTCCGCTGGCAAGTACGTGGTCTACGCCGCCGAATCCGATATCGTAAGCCCATCCGTCACCACCGAAGATCCACTGGGATTTCTTAGCGAGGAAGTCTTTGTTCTTAACGATGTCTCTGCAAACGTCGCAGTCGGCATCTTTGATTGCTTCTACGAGTTTATCGGTTGCGGTTCCGTTGGTTGCGCCGCAGTCAAAGGTATCCAGATACTCTTTGCATGCTGCTTTTACTTCTTCCGGAGCTTTCTCAGAGTTCATAACAGCTTCAACTTTGGCTTTCAGGCCGCCGCGGATTGCTTTCTGAGCAAGAAGCATACCATAACCGAACTCTGCGTTGTCCTCGAACAGGGAGTTGGACCATGCCGGGCCCTGTCCTTTCTCGTTTACGGTGTAAGGAGTGGACGGTGAGGAGTTGCCCCAGATAGAAGAGCATCCTGTTGCGTTTGCGATGTACATTCTGTCACCAAACAGCTGGGTGATCAGTTTTGCGTAAGGAGTCTCGCCGCAGCCTGCGCATGCGCCGGAGAACTCAAGCAGCGGTTTCTTGAACTGGCTGCCCTTTACGGTATTTTCTTTGAATTTTGCTACAACGTCTGTCTTCTCTGGAAGAGCTGCTGCATAATCGAAGTATTTCTGCTCTGCTTCGTGTGCTGCAAGGCTTTCCATAGCCAGTGCTTTCACACCCTTCTTGCCCGGGCATACGTTTGCACAGGAACCACATCCGGTACAGTCAAGCTGGGAAATAGCCATTGTGAAGGTGTAGTCCGGCATACCGGTCATCGGCATGGTCTGGATGCCTTCCGGAGCTGCTGCTGCTTCTTCTGCGGTCATGGCAACCGGACGGATAACAGCGTGCGGGCAGACGAAGGAACATCTGTTACACTGGATACAGTTTTCCGGATTCCATACAGGTACGTTTACGGCGATACCACGTTTCTCGTATGCGGATGTGCCGGACGGAGTTGTTCCGTCTACGTAGTCTGCAAATGCGGATACAGGCAGGTTGTTTCCTTCCTGGGAAGTTACTTTTGCCTGGATGGTATTTACGAATTTAACAGCGTCAGCGCGGCCGCTCTCTGCATGAGTTGTGGTCAGACCTTCGTCTGCTGCATTTTTCCAGCTTTCCGGAACTGCAACTTCTTTGATCTGTTTTGCACCCTCATCGATTGCTGCCCAGTTCTTTGCTACGACATCATCACCTTTACGGCCATAGGTAGCTTTTGCTGCTGCTTTCATGAGTTCGATGGCTTTTTCTTCCGGAATGATCTTCGCAAGCTTGAAGAATGCAGACTGAAGAATGGTGTTGATACGGGTCGGTCCCATGCCGGTCTCGATACCGATCTTAACGCCGTCGATCACATAGAATTTGATGTTATGGTTTGCGATGAATGCTTTTACCTGACCTGGCAGATGCTCTTCCAGTCCTGCTTCATCCCATGGACAGTTCAGAAGGAAGGTTCCTCCGTCTACCAGCTCCTCTACCATGTGATATTTGTTCACATAGGAAGGATTATGACATGCAACAAAGTTTGCTTTGTGGATCAGGTAGGTGGATTTGATCGGTTTCTTTCCGAAACGCAGGTGAGACATCGTTACACCGCCGGACTTCTTGGAGTCATAATCGAAGTAAGCCTGAGCGTACATGTCTGTGTTGTCACCGATGATCTTGATGGAGTTCTTGTTTGCACCTACGGTACCGTCTGCGCCAAGTCCCCAGAATTTGCAGTTGATGGTTCCTTCCGGAGTTGTTACCAGAGGAGCGCCAACCGGCAGAGACAGATTGGTAACATCGTCTACGATACCAATGGTAAATCTCTGTTTCTCTGTATTTTCATATACAGCAACGATCTGAGCCGGTGTGGTGTCCTTGGAACCAAGTCCGTAACGACCTGTGAAGACCGGTGTGCTCTCGAATCTGCTGCCTTTTAATGCTGCTACTACGTCCAGGTACAGAGGCTCGCCAAGAGATCCCGGCTCTTTTGTTCTGTCCAGAACGGAAATCTGTTTTACAGTCTCCGGAATTGCATTGATGAGTGCTTCTGCGGAGAACGGACGGTACAGACGTACCTTTACAACGCCGACTTTCTTGCCTGCTGCTACGAGGTAATCGATGGTCTCCTCGATGGTATCGCAGACAGAACCCATAGCGATGATTACGTGCTCAGCGTCTGCTGCTCCATAATAGTTGAACAGTTTGTAATCGGTTCCGATTTTCTCGTTTACTTTGTCCATGTACTCCTGTACGATTGCCGGAAGAGCATCGTAGTACGGGTTACATGCTTCTCTTGCCTGGAAGAAGATATCCGGGTTCTGTGCGGATCCTCTCTGGCACGGATGGTTCGGGTTCAGGGCATGTTTACGGAATGCATCTACTGCATCCATATCTACCATGTCTTTCAGATCTTCGTAATCCCATGTCTCGATTTTCTGAATCTCGTGGGAGGTACGGAATCCGTCGAAGAAGTTGATAAATGGAACTTTGCCTTTCAGTGCTGCACAGTGTGCAACCGGTGTCAGGTCCATAACCTCCTGTACGCTGGATTCGCAGAGCATTGCGACTCCGGTCTGACGACAGGCGTAAACGTCTGAATGATCTCCGAAGATGGAAAGTGCGTGGCTTGCAAGGGCACGAGCGGATACGTTGAATACGCCCGGGAGCTGCTCGCCGGCAATTTTATAAAGGTTCGGGATCATCAGAAGAAGTCCCTGGGATGCGGTGTAGGTTGTGGTAAGAGCTCCGGCTGCCAGTGATCCGTGTACTGCACCTGCTGCTCCTGCCTCAGACTGCATCTCAGTTACCTGAACTTCCTGTCCGAAAATGTTCTTTCTTCCCTGGGTTGCCCACTCATCGGTATGCTCCGCCATAACGGATGAAGGGGTAATTGGGTAAATAGCTGCTACGTCGGTATACGCATAAGACGCATGTGCTGCAGCCTGGTTACCATCCATGGTTTTCATCTTTCTAGCCATTTGATTTTATCCTCCTTAAAAAATGATGACCAAAAATTACTTTGGCTTTTCTCAGGTTGGTGTTCTGCCGGGTTTCGGTTGCCTCCGCGCTTCGAAAAACCCGGATAAGGGCATGGCAATGCCACTATGTCCAGTATTTGAATTATAACACCGATTGGGCATTCTGTCCAGATTTTCTGTGGGTGTTCAGGGAAAAATACAAGTTTTTTACAACTTCTGGTAATTCCGCGTCGAATTTCTTGATAAAAAAAGAAGGAACGACCCGCATATTTTTTCTCTTCTGCGGACAGTTCCTTTGCTTCTTTTATTTCTGATTCTGCGCCTCAATCTGTTCTGCGAGGTCGGTTAGATAAACCCATCTCTCGGTTTTTTCTTCCAGAGCAGCTTCGGTCTTCTCTTTTTCCACCATCAGTTCGGCGAGCTTTGCAGAGTTGGTGGCGTTTTTGAGCATCTGATCGTCAAGCGATGCAATCTTTTCCTCGAGTACAGCGATATCGTCATCAATGGTCTCGTACTCGCGCTGTTCTTTGAACGTAAATTTCAGGCGGGTCGGACGGTTCTGCTTCCAGTCATTGTTCTTTGACTTTGCAGGTTCGTCCGCGGACGTTTTGGACGGCGCTGCTTTTGCCGTTTCTTCCGCACTTCCGCCGAAACGGCGTTCTTTTGCTTCGAGGTAATCGGTGTAGCCGCCCTCGTACTGCAGAAGATTTCCGTTTCCGTCGAATTCGAAGATGCGGTCCACGACGTTATCCAGGAAATAGCGGTCGTGGGAAACGGTGATGACGATGCCGACGAACGTGTTCAGGAAATCCTCAAGCACGGTCAGGGTCGGGATATCAACGTTGTTGGACGGCTCGTCGAGGATCAGAACATTGGCGCCGCTCACTAAGACGGATAAGAGATACAGTCTCCGTTTTTCGCCTCCGGAGAGTTTGGAAATCGGGGTGTACTGCATATCCGGTGTGAACAGGAAGCGTTCGAGCATCTGCGATGCGCTGATGCGGCCGTCACGGGTCTGGACATACTCAGCGATATCTTTCACGTAGTCGATCACGCGCTGATTCGTATCCATGTCCGGCTCTTCCTGTGCCAGATAGCCGATGCGGATCGTGTCGCCGATTTCGATGGTTCCCGCATCCGGCAGGACTTCTCCGGTGATCATCCGCAGCATTGTGGATTTTCCGCAGCCGTTCGGGCCAATGATGCCGACACTCTGGTTCCGCAGGAAGATGTATTCGAAATCTTTCATCAGCGTTTTATCGCCGAAGGCTTTGCTGACGTTATGGAATTCAATCGTTTTCTTTCCCATGCGGGTCTCGACAGCATCCATCTCCACGACAGCGTCTGCGGTCGGTGCCGTGCCATTTTTGAGTACTTCGAGACGTTCGAGTCTTGCGCGCTGTTTTGTGCTTCTTGCGCGGCAGCCGCGTTTCGCCCATTCGAGTTCCATGCGCAGGATGCTCTGGCGTTTCCGTTCAGAGGCGAGTTCCATCTCCTCGCGCTCAGCTTTCAGTTCCAGAAAACGGGAATAGTTGGAATCGTAGCTGTACATTTTTCCGTGGCTGATTTCGAGGATGCGGTTCGACACTTTATCCAGGAAATAACGGTCATGGGTGACCATAAAGACGGTTCCGCGGTAATTTTTCAGGTAATCCTCGAGCCAGGAGAGCATCGCATTGTCGAGATGGTTTGTCGGCTCGTCGAGGATCAGGACGTCAAAATCGGACGCAAGCACTTTTGCCAGGGCAACCTTGCGGCGCTGGCCGCCCGAGAGGGTGTCGATTTTTGCGTCGTATTCGGTGATACCGAGCTGTACAAGGTTGCTCTGCACCTGCCAGTCCTCCTCATCGCCGGAAAGGGCGTAGGACAGCACGGTGGCATCCTTTGGAAATTCCGGTGTCTGCGGAAGATAGGCCATTTTGAGGTTGTTCTGGCGGATAATCTGGCCGGAATCCGGGGTCTCATCTCCTGCTACTATGCGCAGCAGCGTGGATTTTCCGGTTCCGTTGATTCCGACGATGCCGACCTTGTCGCCCTCCTGCAGGCCGAAGGAAGCATCGTCAAAAATCAGTTTATCGCCGAACAGTTTGCTGATGTGTTCGATGTTGATGATATTCATTTGCACAGTTCTGCAACGGTCTGGTTGATGACTTTTCCGTCTGCTTTACCTTTCATATCTGCCATAACGGCCTTCATGATGGCACCTTTGCTCTTGGTTGCCAGAACGTCTGCGAATTTCTCCTTGATGTAGGCTTTGACTTCGTCTGCACTCATCTGTTTCGGTGCATACTCGCTGATGACGTCATAGCGGAACTGATACTCTGCTTTTAAGTCCTCACGGGATGCCGGGCAGGTATCGATCTGCTCTTTTACGGTCTTCAGCTCTTTTAAGATGACGCGGTCTACCAGCTCCGGTTTGATGTCATCGCGGCAGCCCTCGTCGATGGCTACTTTCTTTGCTGCGGAGATCAGGGAAGAGATGGCCTCTTTTCTCGCTTTGTCTTTGGCTTTCATTGCTGCTATCATATCACTTCTTAAAGTTTCTAATTCCATGGTGTTGTTCCTCCTGTACTAAATTTTGTCCGGTTTCAAGTATAACACTTCTCTTTTTGCTTTTCCAGTCACTTTGTAGGATAGCTCCCTTATTTTTCCCACGGCAGACGGTGTTTCTTTACCTGGATTGCCTGATGCGGGCACATTTCCTGACAGCAGAAACAGCGGATGCACTTTTTATAATCGTAGACCGGCGGATTTCTGCGGCCGTTATCAAAGCGGACGGCTTTCCCTTCCACCGGGCAGCTCTCGACGCAGACGCCGCATTTTTTACATTTTTCTTCTATGATATAGGGGCGGCTCTGGAAGACCCCGAGGATCTCGAGCAGGTCGAGGGCTCCTTTTTTGCGGGCTTTGCGGCGGTCGACGTTGAAGTTTGGATTTCCGTACTTTCTTTTCAGTTCTTTCTCGGATATGGTGCCATCCGCTGTCACGATTTCGATGCGGTCGTCGTGCCACGTTCCAAGGCCGAGCGTTTCCCCGTAGAGATTTGTCGGCACATACGACGGATCGAGGTTCACCAGATGGCAGAACACGGTATCCAGTGCAATCGGATCGGTGGACATAAGAAGAACTCCCATCGAAACCGGGTCGCCGGAAGTCGGACCATTGCCTTCCATTGCTACGATGCCGTCGCAGATATAGAGGCGCGGGGCGACTTTCTGGTTCAGCTCGATCAGCATGTGCGCGAAGCTCTCAGCGTTCGGATACTGCGTGTGGCCGAGTTTTTTGTAGACGCCGCTGATGCAGCCGTACTGGTTCTTGACAGCTCCGGTGATGCGTTCCAGCGCGTGGGTTTTCATTTTGCTGACGCTGATGAGGGCGTCGCAGTCGAGTGCATCTTTCGCAATCATCAGAAATTTACCATCGGCGGTTTCTACGCGCTCGCTCGTAAGGAAATCTTTCAGCGGAACGTTGTGTTTTTCCAGCACCTCTTTCAGCCCGGCTTCCTTTGCAATGCCCTCCGGGGTGCCAAGGCCGCAGGAATCGCCGCAGGAAATATTCTCATAGCCATTTTCCTGCAAAATCGTGATCAGGGCATCCATAACTTCCGGGTCGGTCACGACGGCGCGTTCTCGTTTTGCGGAGCGGACGAGGTTTGGTTTTAATAAGATATTCTCTTCTTTTCCGATCAGAGATTCCAGGCCGCCAATTGCTTCCAATCCCTTTTGCAGGCTTTCCTTTACGTGCGCCGGCTCATAGTCGGGACAGGCAACCACTGCCACTTTGCTTTTTTTCATATTCACCTCATGTTTTTCTATATTTCAAAAGAAGCTGCGATCCCCTTACCGGTTCTCACAGCTTCTTCGTATATTCACACAGAATATGTTTTTACTTATGCTACTTTGCTTTTTGCAAGCTCAGCCAGTGTTGCAAATCCTTCTGCATCGTTAACTGCCATGTCAGCCAGAACTTTACGGTTCAGCTCAACGCCTGCCAGTTTCAGACCATACATAAATTTGCTGTAGGACAGACCGTTCATTCTTGCTGCTGCGTTGATACGAGCGATCCACAGCTGACGGAACTGACGTTTTTTCTGTTTTCTTCCTGCGTAGGAGCTGGTCAGTGCGCGCATTACGGACTGTTTTGCTACTCTATACTGTTTGCTTCTGGCTCCTCTGTAACCTTTAGCCAGTTTTAATACTCTGTTATGTTTTTTCTTAGCGTTCATGCCGCCTTTAATTCTTGCCATTTCTTATTTTCCTCCTTGATCTGTTGGGCGTAACTCTACCTTGCAAAAATTACATGTAAGGTAAGATTTTCTTCATGTTCTTTACGTTTGTTGCATCAACAGTAGTCTGTTTTCTCAGGTTTCTTTTTCTCTTCTGAGATTTCTTGGTTAAGATATGGCTCTTGTAAGCTTTATTTCTTACTAATTTTCCTGTTCCTGTTGTTTTAAAACGCTTTGCAGCTGCTCTGCTTGTTTTTACCTTTGGCATTTTAATTTCCTCCTTGATATTGATTCAAATGTATTTTAACGTTTAGCCGTCAAAAACATGGTCATGCTTCTGCCTTCCACCTTCGGCGCTTTGTCAACCGTTGCAATATCGGACAGACTCTCTGCAAATTCATCGAGGATGTATTTGCTACTGTTCATATGTGCCATCTCACGGCCGCGGAAACGAAGTGTTACTTTTACTTTGTCTCCCTTTGTAATGAACTTGCGGGCTGCACCTACTTTGGTATTAAGATCATTGGTGTCAATGTTTGGAGAAAGGCGAACTTCCTTGATTTCAATTGTTTTCTGTTTTTTCTTTGCTTCTTTTTCCTTGCGGGCCAGTTCATATCTGTACTTTCCGTAGTCGATAATTTTGCAAACCGGCGGTTTCGCTGTCGGAGCAATTTTCACAAGATCCAGACCTGCTTCCTGTGCTTTCAGGTACGCATCTCTGGCAGACATAATTCCAAGCTGTTCTCCGTTCTGACCGATCAGACGAATTTCTCTGTCTCTGATCTGCTCATTAATCATTAATTCGCTAATTGTAGTGCACCTCCATCATTATAAAAGACTGTGTTCCCGCTTTTGCGGTGTAACGAAATCAAACTCGGCTCACCGGACCGGATTTGACTGATAACGCAAGAAAAGTGGATAGACAGACTATCCACTTAACATTGTACATAAATCTCTACACAAAGAGAACTTAAGATCAATATTGGACCGTAGTCGCGTGTTTGCGCTAGGGTGAGAGTGGATACTCTACTTTCTTTTTCTCAGACTATTGCAGTATAGCACTCTCCCATCCTGTTGTCAATACTGATTTTCGCATTTTTTCGTATTTATCTCCCGCAGCCACAGCGGAAGGAGCTGCACTCGGTTTCCTGGCAGCTGCATGCGCTGTCTCCGGCGATATGGATGTCTCCGGCTTCGCATTTACAGTTGTCGTTAAAGGTACAGTTCTGCGCCTTGCAGTCGACACCGATTTTCGTACAGCCGCAGCCGGTAGAGTTGAACATCGTGCCCTCACCGCGCTCCTTGAAGCTCTCGCAGCACGTTTCCATGGAGCTTTTGGCTTCGCTTCCGCCTACGCGGATATCTCCTTTGGAACAGAGCTCGTTCTGGTTGTAAACACAGGTCATAGCGGAACAACTTAATGCTGGCATAATAAATTACCTCCTGAAATTTAGTTTTCTGCGGTTTCGCCCGCATAGAAACCATTATTTCCAAGAGGTAATTTTTTATGCTTTATTATTTATTTTCTTTTGTTTCAACAGTAACCGGGCGGTTAACGCGGCCTGCGATTTCTTCTTTGATATCTGCGATAAACTGCTCCAGGCTTCTCTGGCCTTCATCACCTGCAAAACGGCTTCTGACAGATACAAGACCTGCCTCTTCCTCTTTTGCTCCGGCGATCAGCATGTATGGAATCTTCTGTCCCTGTGCCTCACGGATCTTATATCCAATCTTCTCGGAACGGGTATCCATCTCTGCGCGGATGCCTGCCTCGTGAAGGGCGTCCAGAACCTTCTTACCGTAATCTGCGTATTTGTCGGAGATTGGCAGAACCTTTACCTGTACCGGTGCAAGCCAGGTTGGGAATGCACCTGCAAAATGCTCGATCAGGATACCGATGAAACGCTCAACAGAACCGTAAACAACACGGTGGATCATAATCGGACGATGCTTCTCGCCGTCTGCTCCTGTGTATTCCAGCTCGAATCTCTGCGGCAGCTGGAAGTCAAGCTGGATGGTACCGCACTGCCACGTTCTTCCGATGGAGTCTTCCAGATGGAAGTCGATCTTCGGGCCATAGAATGCGCCGTCGCCTTCGTTGACTACATAGTCAAGGCCAAGATCATCGAGTGCGCCGCGGAGACCTTCGGTTGCTACCTCCCAGTCCTCATCGCTTCCCATGCTGTCTTCCGGACGGGTGGACAGCTCTACGTGATATTTGAATCCGAACAGTTTGTAAACCTGGTCAATCAGGTTTGCAACGCCTTTGATTTCGTCTTTGATCTGCTCCGGTGTCATGAAGATATGGGCATCGTCCTGGTTGAAGCAGCGTACACGCATCAGGCCGTGCAGCTGGCCGGATTTCTCATGACGATGTACCAGACCAACCTCTGCCAGACGCAGCGGCAGATCACGGTAGGAACGAGGCTCGGATTTGTAAACGAGAACGCCGCCCGGGCAGTTCATCGGTTTGATTGCATAATCTTCATCGTCGATGACGGTGGTATACATGTTTTCTTTGTAGTGATCCCAATGACCGGAGGTCTCCCACAGGCGACGGTTCAGGATGATCGGTGTGGAGATTTCTACGTATCCTGCTTTTCTGTGGATTTCACGCCAGTAATCCATCAGTGCATTTTTCAGATCCATTCCTTTTGGAAGGAAGAACGGGAATCCCGGGCCGTCCTCACTCATCATAAACAGGCCGAGCTCTTTTCCGAGTTTTCTGTGGTCACGCTTCTTTGCTTCCTCGATCATGTGGAGGTACTCTTCAAGCTCTGCTTTCTTTGTGAATGCAGTTCCGTAGATTCTCTGCAGCATCTTGTTTTTCTCGCTGCCTCTCCAGTATGCGCCTGCAAGGCTGGTCAGTTTGAAGGCTTTGACCGGCTTTGTGCTCATCAGATGAGGGCCTGCGCACAGGTCCGTGAATTCACCCTGGCGATAGAAGCTGATGACTGCGTCTTCCGGCAGATCTTCGATCAGTTCTACTTTATATGGCTCTTCTTTTTCTTTCATGAAAGCGATGGCTTCTGCTCTCGGCAGCTCAAAACGCTCCAGTTTCAGATCCTCTTTTACAATTTTCTTCATTTCTGCTTCGATTTTTTCAAGGTCTTCGCTGGTGAGTGGAGTATCTCTGTCTACATCGTAGTAGAATCCGTCTGCGATGGACGGTCCGATTGCAAGCTTGGTATCCGGGTACAGTCTCTTGATTGCCTGTGCCATGATATGGGATGTGGTGTGACGGAATGCTGCTTTTCCGCCTTCATCGTTGAAGGTCAGAATGGAAAGATTGCAGTCCTTGTCGATGACGGTACGAAGATCTTCTACTTCACCGTTTACTTCACCTGCACAGGCCATTCTTGCAAGGCCTTCGCTGATGTCTGCTGCGATCTCAATGATGGATTTCGGTTCGGAGTACTCTTTGGTACTTCCATCTTTCAGTGTGATGATCATTTGCTTTACCTCTTTCTTTGTATATTTTTCGCAAGCGTGTTTCAGAATTTTTATACTTTTTACAGCAACAAAAAAGTCCCTTCTGACACGCTTATGCTGTCAAAAGGGACGATGTATTTTCATTCACCGCGGTTCCACCCATTTTGTTTTTTCAAACCACTTCATTTGACGATAACGGAATCACCGGGCCGGATTGGGGCCGCTCAGAGCTGGTCTTCGATCACGTTCCTGTTAAAACCCTTGCACCACAAAACGGGGTTTCTCTCTGTCACATTCGCTGTGATTTACTCGTCTCTTCTACGCTTTGCTGTTTTCCTGTTCGGTGCTTTTGGCTCCCGATAGTTTTAGATTATATCACCCAATAACTGATTGTCAAGCCCTGCATTGGGTGAAAATTTATTTTTCCTGTGATTTTTTTGCTTCTGTCTGCATCAAAAATTTTTCTTTTGCTTTCTCCGGCATTTCAAGCAGTGCAAACTCGTAAAAAATCCCATAAATGTACGTAATTCCGCGGATATCTCCCAGTGCTTTCGGGCGGGCAACGACCGGCCTTTCGCTTTCCTGCTGCAATTCCAGCACTTTCTGATACGCCGTCCGCACAGAACTCCAGACAAGGCTTTTGCTTTTCTCCCGGCGGTCGATCCAGAGTTCTTTTGTATAAGTGCCGCTTCTGCCGTATTTCATATGGTAGGAATACGGCAGGCCGGAATAGGTATGAAATTCAAAATCCTGGAATGTGAGTAAGCACTCCCACAGAGCTTCTTCTGTCCGTTCCCGATGAAGCCGCTGCAGGGCCTGCACTCTTTGCATTTGTAAGTTTTCCTGTGTTTCTTTCATCTTTTCCTTTGTTTCCTGATCCTATCTTTCCTCCTGCAATGCCGCCAGATAACCTAAGATTCTTTCTTTTTGTCTGCCCGGCAGATTGCGGAAGCCTTCCAGAATTATTTTTTCTTCTTCGTTTGCGGCACTCAGTTCAGGATCCATCGGCTTTTGTTCTGTTCCACTCTCCCCTAAAAGTTCGTATGGCGTAACCTTCAGCACTTCGCAGATCTTCAGAATTTTGTCCGCCGATGGATTGGTTCCCTTTCGTTTCCAGTCGCTGATGGTGCTCTGGGAAATTCCGGTTTTTTCTGAAAACTCCTTCTGCGTTATGCTATTTCGAAGAATCAGTTCAAAAATTTTTTCACTAATCACGTTATCCTGTGTCCTTTCGTTTTTCTGTCCCTGTATCACAGAATTTCTTCGCCTCCCGTGCCGCCTCAAGTTCATGCTTCATACGGCACATAATCTGTGCAATTTTTTCATCCGGATTTTCCATATTCCGAACGAATGCAGCAAATTCATCTCCGCCCAGCCGGAATACAACATCCTCTTTTTCAAAACTGTTTTTCAGCACCTGTGCCAGCTGCTTTAACGTTTCGTCTCCCACCATATGACCCATGGTGTCATTCACAGACTTAAAATTATCCACATCCATCAGGAACATCGCATTCCCGTTTATTTCCTCTTCTTTTTGCCCGGCCAGTATTTTCTGTATATGCTCTTTTCCGCCGCCGACATTCCACAACCCGGTCAGCGCATCCGTCTGCGCCGCTCTTCTAAGTTCTCCCATACAGCATCTCGCAAAACAGTCCTGCAGGATCTCTTCGTCTTTTTTCTTGATCAGTCCGCGTGTCAGCAAAGCTTCTCCAAGAGACTGTTCCGTGTAAACCACGTTTTCTTTTTTTCCGTTAAAATTCTGAATGATAATCTTATGTTTTTCTGCTTCAAACTGAAACGTCAGCTCCATCGTTGATTTCAGAATCCGCTGCATCTCTTCCCTGCTCCGCTTCTACTTCCCGGTTGATCTCGTCCTCGCTGTCTGCCATGGCCTGAAGTGTCATGGTCAGCAGTTTTTCCAGCGGCCAGCCGAGCTGGTCAGCTCCGCGCTCGATAACTTCTCTGGAACATCCTGCTGCAAAGCCTTTGCTCTTATATTTTTTCTTCAGAGATTTCAGTTCCATATCCTTTGTGCTTTTGGAAGGCCGCATC
This sequence comes from Blautia sp. AM29-29, assembly GCF_003480555.1. Taxonomy (NCBI): domain Bacteria; kingdom Bacillati; phylum Bacillota; class Clostridia; order Lachnospirales; family Lachnospiraceae; genus Blautia; species Blautia sp. AM29-29. The sequence continues at coordinate 1,617 of NZ_QUJD01000021.1, read as the reverse complement.
AGTGCAGCCGCCCAGATCAGGCCGGTAAGTTCATCCGCAGCAAACAGCACTTTTTCCATTTCATGCACCGGTTCTACATCCAGCGTCACGCCGCACTCGATGGTAATGCCGTAGCCGTGCGAAACGACACCGTGAATGATGTCTTCCGATACGCCGTCCTCCCGTAAAAGCTCCGGTGCTTTCAGGCAGTGCTCTGCCGGATAAAGTTCAAAATCAATATCATGCAGCAGACCGACAATCCCCCAGTGTTCCTCTTCCGCTCCATAGCCAAGCTCTCTTGCATACCATTTCATAACTGCTTCTACGGTAAGCGCATGCTGAATATGAAAGGGATCCTTGTTGTATTTTTTCAGTAAGGCAAATGCCTCATCTCTTGTAATTTCGCTCATGCCTTTCTCCTTCCCATTTCCAATTTTATTCATCATATTCCTGTATTCCTATCATGTCAATAGGTTTATCACGTTTTTTCTAACACACCTGGCTATCTTTTTCTGTGGACTCGATCTGTCGTTGATTGGACCTTCATTCTAAATTCATTACAGCTTTTTCACCGCGTCCATACACAGCCTGAGTGCATACGCATAAGAATCTCCGCCCCAGTTCCGCTCATCATACCGTTCTACATCCGCAAGCGTATCTGCGGTGTAAAGAATCATTCCCCATGTCACATTTCGAAAAGCGGCGCAGGCAGCAAGCGCAGAACATTCCATTTCGACAACCGAGCAGCCCTCACTCTTGCGATATTCTACTTTTTCCTTTGTTTCCCGATAAAATCCATCCGTTGACCAGGTAACCACTTCCTGGTACTTCATATGATGTTCTAATACTGTTTCTTCTATTGCTTTTCTTGCCGTCTGACTGACTTCCATAAAACGCGAAGGTGCTGCATAATGGTAGGAAGTCCCTTCATCACGCAGGGCTTTGTACGGAACAAGAAACGTGCTTTCCGGAAATGGTACAAGCGCGCCGCAGGATCCTGTGGAAATAATTTTCTTTACTCCGTAGCCAATCAGCCAGTCAAGGAGCTGTACTGCAGGTGCCGCCCCTACCGGCGCCTGACACAGAACCATTTCTTCCCCTGCATCTTCTAAAACATAGACCGGATATTCTTTTGTTGCGCTGACAAATTCGGCCACTTTTTGCGCATGATGCTCCTGCGCGTACACATCAATATATCCTCCCACAAATGCAAATACACATTTGGGCGGCAATGAAATATTCTGATTTTCATGTGTCGGATTGATGACAGCCATCGGATTGTCATCAAATTCCAGAATGGGAATTTCGTTTTTTCTGATACTCATGTAAATGGTTCCTTTCTTTGTTTTTCTTTATTTTTCTCTGTGGCTTTGTCGCAAAATGATACCTTACCCATCTATGTAAATGCAGATGTCTGAAAGCAGATGGTTACGACAAAATCTGGATGGAAAATATCTTCACTCTATCAGATCAAGAAAACAATTTCAAGACTTATTCACTTTCTTTTACGTTCTTTTTGCCATAGTCTCCTTTTTCTGAAACAGCGAAGTAACAGCAATTTTTATATTCTAATATGATGATGTTGGGGTCAAAACCATAAATAACTTTGTCCTCTATTTCTATAGCACCTTGAAAAAT
>NZ_QUJD01000020.1:0-71162 GCF_003480555.1 Blautia sp. AM29-29 | reverse complement strand
CGTGTTCGGGACTTTCACCCATTAGAGCGCGCCCATGGCGCGCAAACCAAAAATGGATTGTGAAGATCATTTCCTCACAATCCATTTTTTTGCTTTTACCCTGTTCTTCCGGCCGTTCCAACCGTTTCTCCCTGCCGTACCCGCGTTTCGATTCCAAGCCGCGAATAATTCCAGATCCGTTTTTCCGGCACTGCGCTTCCCTTCTGTGCCAGAACGATCACTGTCGAACCACCGAAGGCAAAATAGCCTTTCTCTTCGCCGCGCTGTACACGTCTCGCCGCTCCGGCATTTTCATTGACAATCTTTCCGACCATCATCGCGCCGACCTCCATCTGCAGCAGTGTGCCGAAATTTGCGGACTGCAGCAGCGTGTAGGTTCTCGTATTTTCTTTATAGATCGGGCAAAAATCATTCGCCGCCGGATTGACCGTGTGGAGCACGCCCTCAATCCGCCGTTCCGTCGAGCAGATGCCGTCATCTACAAAGAGATACCGGTGATAATCGTCCACGGAAAGCCGGAACAGAAATAACGTTCCGCCCTCATACCGTTTTGCCAGCTTCCGGTCGCGCAGAAGCTGTTCCAGCGTATATTCTGTGTTCTTGATCTCAAACTTCCCGTTCTCATGAATCGGATAAACCGTAAGCCGCGCATCACACGGGCTGATAAAATCCTGCGGCGCATTGGAAAACGGACGTGCATCCATTTTCAACTTCCGCACAAAGAAATCATTGAACGAGATAAACTGCTTTGCGGTACATTCCTTCAGTGAAATATGATTTTTCTTTACAAACGGTGCAACCAGCGGCACCGATAAGCGGCTGTCCAGAAAGCAGCCTGCCGCACGAGATACAAATGGCTGAACCAGCGGCTGCATCGCGGCTCTTCCGGCGGCATGGCTGTACATCATGTGTAGAAAACGGTCCTGCATATCATTTTCCTCGCGGATCAGATCAAGCTTTGGATGATTTTTCCCCTGTTTTCGGTAAGGATAAGCGCAGAGTCTCAAATCGTTCTTCCTCCCTTCCAGATCAGAAGTCCGCGGAGCACAGCCACTCCAACGACCGCTACCAGCACAGCAAGCTCTTTATTCGTCGGCTTGCGGAAGCGGAAATCCGTGATAAATAGAACACCGACCGCCAGCACCAGCAGATGCAGCCAGATTAGAAAGTATCCGCGGCAGAGCGGCGCAAAGACGAACAGCAGCGGCAGAGCCACTGACATCGAGGTAATCGGCAGTCCCTGGTAATATTTCCGGTTCTCCGAAGTTTCATTCTGACGCTTCTCTTCCATTACGTTAAAATATCCCAGACGGATCACGCCCGCAAGACCGTAGAAAATAAGAATCGGAATGCTGTAAAAATGTGTCATGCCAAGCTCATAGCAGAGCACGATCGGAAAGACACCGAAACAGACCACATCGCAGAGCGAATCGATCTGAATGCCGAACCGCTTTTCATCTTCTGTCCTGTTTTTCTTCGTCCGAGCAATTTTTCCATCGAACATATCGCACAGTCCGGAAAAAGCAAGACAAAAAATCGCCCAGTTAAAGTGTCCCCGCGTTGCAAGAAAAATGCCGCTGATGGACGATGCAAAGCTGATATATGTTAATATTACGGTATAATCATAGAACCCTATCATATGTAGTTCCCCCTCTTTTTTCTCTTTTCGTATTCCCGATCGTAAGCTGTGCGACGATGGTAAAGACTGCACTCACCAGCAGTTCCCCGTAGTAGCCGAGCCCTCTGGAAAGCACCATTGCCGGAAGAAGCAGCGTGCTTCCAAAGACCGGCGGGAAAATTTTCAGGAACAGTGTCTCGCTGATTCCCATTCCTCCCGGAAGCGGCAGCATGTCAACCGATACGGAAATGACCGCCTGCAGCAGCACAATGGCAATAAAGGAAATGCCTGATAAATGAAAAGCGCGGTATACAAACCATGTTGCTGCAAATAAAGCAAACCTCTGTGCAAAGGTAATCGCAAGGACATTGACCAGCACCATTTTGTGGGTGCCAAGATACGCTGCCGTATTCTGGTAGACTTCCATGGAAGCTTCCAGTTTTTTCAGGCGGCTTTCTTTTCGTTTCATCAAATGCAGTTTTTCCACGATTTTCAGTCCCAAAACCAGAATTGTCCGCGCAATCGCCGGATGAAAAACCAGAATAAGCATGGCTGTGACACAGAAGACATTCAGACCGATTCCCAGATAGAAAACCGGAAGGATTTCCGTCAGATACCGGTGCAGGAAGCCCTGTCCGAACAGAACAAGCCCAAGTCCCACCACGACCAGCACCGCTTTGTAGGTGATCGTGACGATCATCAGAATCACCGTTGATACCGGAAGAGATATTTTCTCCTTTTTCATATAGTAGAGCTGCATCGGCTGGCCGCCGCTTGCGGACGGTGTGATACAGCTGAAAAAGAATCCGACGGAAGAAAACAGAAAACATGTCCGCTTCTTCACCGGAATCTGGAAGGAATGCATCATGTACCAGATGATGATCGATTCTCCCCAGATAAAAAACACGACACAGAACAGTCCCGGCAACAGCCACCGCACATCTGCCCGCCGCATTGCTTCCATCATTGCGCCAAGGTCTTCGCCGTGGAAAACACCGTATATCGTCAACGCAAAAATCACAACGAGAAAAACGGTATTCACGATCATTTTTTTCTTACTCTGCACGGCGTTTCCACCTCCTTCGTTCCAATATCATGCCATACCATGCACCAAGATGCGTGCGTCCCGCGATCTGCCACGTCACTTCTGCCAGAAGCGCTCCGCCAATCACATCTGCAATCACATGCTGCTTTGTTGTCAGCGTAGAGACAAACACGGCAAGTGCCGCCCAGAAAGAGAACCGCTGATACCAGCGCGGAATCTCCCGTCTTCCACGGACTGCGATATAGCAAAACCAGCTGTTCAGGCAGTGAATCGATGGGAACAAATTGTCCGCCGCATCCATCTGGTAGAGCAAGGCAAGCATCTGATTCCAGAATCCCTGTTCCGGGATCGACGGCCTTACGTTCGTTGTCGGCAGCAGCAGATAAAATGCCATACAGACAAGCCGCGCCAGAACATCTGCTGCAAAGAACCGCCAGACAAATTCTTTCTCTCTGCTTGCGGCAATCAGATAATTTACAATCCAGACCAGATAACAGCCAAAATAAATCACGATCGTCCACGGGATCACCGGGATCTGCTGGTCCAGCACCGTTTCTATATTGTAATGTTTCCACGAACTGGTAAACGGCCGCGTTCCAAAATAAGCGATAAAATTCGCTGTCAGCGTCAGAATTAGCGGCAGGATACCATAGTATGGAAACTTTCTTCTCTCGTCTCTCTTCAAAATCCGTCCTCCCTTGTCTCAAACACGTATCAGTATACGCAAAAACATTCCCTGACACAACCCAGTTCCGCTCGTTTTCAGAAACCTTAATAAAATCTTCTGTTTTTCGGCAGGGAAAAAGAAAGATTTAGAAGATTCGCAGAGAAAAAAACGACCATATAGGGCTTCACGGGTGTTCCTATATGGTCGTTTTCTTTCAGCATCGTATTTTTGTCATAAACGAATTTTTTATTCAATCATCATGGCATCGCCGAAGGAGAAAAAGCGGTATTTTTCTCTTACAGCCTCTTCATAAGCTGCCATAATATGCTCTTTTCCAGCCAGTGCCGATACCAGCATCACCAGTGTGGACTCCGGCAGATGGAAATTGGTGATCAGTCCGTCGATCATCTTGAAGCGGTAACCCGGATAGATAAAGATCTCGGTCCAGCCGCTTCCGGCTTTTAAAATGCCGTCCTCGCCGGTTGCCGACTCCAGAGTACGGCAGCTCGTTGTTCCGACTGCGATCACACGGCCGCCTGCTGCTTTCGTATCGTTGATCAGTTTTGCCTGATCTTCTTCTACCACATAGAACTCAGAGTGCATGTGATGCTGGGTGACATCCTCCACTTTCACCGGACGGAAGGTGCCAAGGCCGACATGCAGGGTAACGTGTGCAATTTTCACACCGGCATCCTGCACCTGCTGCAAAAGCTCTTTCGTAAAATGCAGTCCGGCGGTCGGAGCTGCTGCGGAGCCTTCGTGTTTTGCGTATACCGTCTGATAACGGTTCTTGTCCTGCAGTTTATGTGTGATATATGGCGGCAGCGGCATTTCACCAAGCTGATCCAGAATTTCTTCAAAAATGCCTTCATAGTGAAACTTGATCAGGCGGTTTCCTTCATCCACGATATCGACTACTTCGCCTGTCAGAATTCCGTCTCCAAATGAGATTACGGTTCCGACCTTGCATTTTTTGCCCGGTTTTACCAGCGTTTCCCAGATGTCGTTTTCTTTTCTCTTTAAAAGAAGAATCTCAATTGCCGCATCCGTTCCGACTTTGGAACCATAAAGACGCGCCGGAATTACCTTCGTATCATTGATGACCAGACAGTCGCCTGGTTTCAGATACTGCAGAATATCACGGAAATGACCATGCTTATATTCACCTGTCGTTTTATCCAGATGCATCAGGCGGGAAGCGCTGCGGTCTTCCAATGGATCCTGTGCAATCAGTTCTTTTGGCAGATCATAATAAAAATCTGATGTTTTCATTTGTTTCCTCCATTCTATGGCAGCCGGCATGATTCGCCGGATTTGCTCTGTTCATTCAACTTTTTTTGCCCAACGGATCCATTATAGCATTTTCCGTACTTTCTGACAAGGAATTCTCTCGAATCCCAATCATCTCCTGTGTGGTCTACTCGATCACTGCCCGGCTTCCTACACCATCCCGGCTTCGATTTTTCGTCACAATGATTTTTTTCTCAATCCGCTCTTTTAACTTGGGCACATGAGAAATAATTCCGACCAGACAGTTTCCATCCGCCAGACCTTCCAGTGCTTTCACCGCCTGATTCAGGGACTCTTCATCGAGAGAACCAAAACCTTCGTCCACAAACATGGAATCTAACCGGATTCCTCCTGCATACGACTGAATTTCATCTGACAGGCCAAGTGCCAGCGAAAGCGATGCCTGAAACGATTCGCCGCCGGAGAGCGTGCGGACACTCCGCTCCGTTCCGTTATAATGGTCAATCACATTCAGTTCCAATCCGGCTTTTTCTTTCTTATTCGTGCCGTCTTCCTGCCGTTTCAGCTCATACTGTCCCTGGCTCATCGTCAGGAAACGCACATTGGCTTTTCGCAGAATCCGGTCAAAATACGCCATCTGCACATACGTTTCCAGTTCAATCTTTTGCTTTCCGCTCACATTTCCACATGCGGTATCCGCAAGCGCATTGACCCATTTGTACTCTTCTTCCACGGTCTGCATCTGACTTTGCTGATTCCGAATGGCATCATATGTGTTCTGATTCGTATTTGCCGCGTGATACTGCTCGTTATAACGCTGATCCAGAACCTGTTTCTGTTCGGAAAGTCCCCTTAAATCTTCCTGTAATTCTATTTCTGACGGGAGCGGCTGTTCCTGTGAATCCGCTGTTTCTAACGCCTGAATCGCCGTAAGCGCCGCCTGTACTTCCGTCAGTTTTTTCTGTATGGCATCCAGTTCCTCTTTTGCTGTTTTCTGTGCTTCTTCCAGCCGTTCTTTCTGTGCTTCCCAGGCTGCAATATGTTCCAGAAGTTCTGTTTCTTCTTTTCCCGCAAGCTGCGCCTCTTTTTCCCGGATCTTTTCCAGCAGTGCTTTTCTTTCAGCCTTTTGTTCCGTTTCCCGCAGCTCTTTTTTGCGAATTTCCTGTTCTCTTTGCTCCGTTTTCTGTGTTTCTTCCTGGATTTCCTGTCGGATCTTTTTCAGTTCCTCCTGTTCTGCAAGAATACATTGTTTCTGTTCTGTCAGTTCTTTTCGCTTTTGTTTCAGCCAGTGCTGTTCCCATACAGACCGAATCCACAGTTCTCTTTCCGCATCTGCAAGTTTTTCTGCGATTTCCGATCCCGTAAATTCATTTATCTGTTTTTTCACCGTTTCTGCACTTACCAGATCCTTCAGCTGCTCCTTCCCATCTCCAGGCCTGCCTTCGGATTTCGCTCCTGTTTTCTGCTGATCCTGTTCTGCCCAGATCGCTCTCTGCTCTTCCAGATTTTCCAGCAGTTTCTCTTCTTGTTCCTTCCATCTCTTCCGATCGCTTTGCAGTACTTCAAGACGGCTCCGCACCTTCTGCAGCCGCTCATGATCCTCTTTCCGCTCAGCTTCCGCTTTTTTCTGCCGTGCGATACATTCTGCACGGCGGCTCACCTTTGCCCGCGTGGCAGCAATCTCTCCCTCACACTGTTTCTGTCTGTTTTTCCGGAAGGAAATCACCTGGGCAATCTGATCAGCCAGGGAGTTTCTGTCCTCGCTCTCCCCCGGACCCTTTCTTTGCGCAGGATTCTTTTTCTCCATAAAAGCAGTCGTTTTTTGCGCCTCCGCAATTTCTTTTTCCAACTGTTCTTCCAGTGCTCTTTTGGTTCCTTCTGCCCGGCCAAGCTGTGTCTGTTCCGCTGCAATGGTCTTTTTTATGCTTTCCAGTCTTTTCTGCCGTTCTGTCTGTCTTTTTTCCAGTTCCGCATATTCCATCTGACGTACTTTCTGTGTTTCTTCTTCCTTCCGAAGCTGCTCTGCCTTCTCGACCGCTTCCTGTTGAAATAAAACATCCGGCATCTGTGAAAGTCGCTTCTGTTCGTGTTCTTTCTGACTCTCGGGCAGTTCTCTTAACAGCCATTCCGTTAGCTGTGCACGTTTTTCCTTTACCTGTCTGCGGCAGCTGCCCGCAGCCTCGCTTTGTCCCGCAGCCGCTTCCTCCTGCATCCGAAGTTCTTCTTTCTTGTGATCCAGCGTTTCTTTATCTGGCGTATGTTCTGCTCGTCTGGCAGGCTGCGGATGATGAATAGCGCCGCAGACCGGGCATGGTTCTCCCTCTGTCAGTTTTTCTGCCAGAATTCCCGCCTGTGCATCCAGAAATAAAGATTCCATCGCCTGATATGTTTCCCGTAAAGCATCTCTCTTTTTGATTTCACGCTGGTATGCACCTTGCTTTTCTTCCAGTTCTTTGCGTCCCTGCTCCCAGCTTTCCAGCAGATTTTCCAGCGTTTCCAGCTTCTGGTGGTATTTTTCCTGCAGCAGCGCGGCTCCGTCTCTTTCGGCCAGATATTCTGCCGTTGTCGCGATATCCGCCTGTAAGTTCTCTTCTTCCTTTCGCAGTTGTGTCACCTGCGCGGCAATCTGCGTCCTTTCAGCCGTCGTTCTCTCCAGCTGTTTTTTCGTTTCTTCTAAAGTGTGGATTTTCTGTTCCAGATTTTTCTTTTCATCCAGCAGTTTTTCGCAGACCTGATCCTGCCCGGCCAGCCTTTCTGCCTCTTCGGCTGCCCTGGCCGCTGTCTCCTCTGTTTCTTTTATTTTTTTACAAAGAACGCTTTCCTCTTCTTTGTTTGCCGTTTCCTCTTTGACTGCGCCTGCAATTGTCTCGCAGTATGCTTCCATCTGCTGTATCTGCTCTGCGGCATACGCTTCTTTTTGTTCCGTCCGTGCAAGTTTCACCTCCGCATCAGAGAGACGTTCTTCCCGTGCTTTCTTCTGTTCCAGGACTTTTTTTGCACGCTCCTGCTCTGTCTGAAGCTGTTCTTTTGCTTCTGTTGCTGCCTGCAGTTCCTTTTGCAGCTGTGTCATTGCACTTTGCTCCTGCTGCACTTTTCGCAGCAGTTCCAGACACACTTTTTCTTCCCGAATCTGCTCTTCCAACTGCTTACAAATCTCCGCCTCTTTCTCTGCCTGCTCACTTCTCTTTTTCTTTTCTTCTTCCTTCGGAAGCAGAGTCTCCCATTCTTTTTCTTTCTGCTCTTTCTCTTTTTGTCTCGTCTGTCGCTCTTTTATTTTTCCCAAAAGCTGGTTTTTCTTTTCGATCTCTTCATTTAGCGTACTCTGCTCGTCTTGCAGCGCCTTTAATTTCTCATCGTCCCATTCGATGCAGCGTGCAAGCAGTTCCATACCGCGCATAACCTGGCCGTCGAATTTATTTTTCTTCAGCCGGTCAAACTCTTTTTTCCATTCTGCCTCTTCCGGGCAGACAACATTGTCCAGATACTGGCTGATGCTGCGTTTCTTTTCATCGTATATTTTCCAGCGCTCCTTTGCTGCTTCCCGCAGGCGCTTCTGCAGCTCCTGATAAATCTCTGTGTGAAACATTTTCCGGAAAATTTCACTCCGATCCGCTGTTCCTGTCAGCAGAAGCTTCTGGAAATCTCCCTGCGCAATCATCGCAATCTGTCGGAACTGACGCTGATCCAGCCCGAGAAGTTCTGTCACTTTCTTTGTCACTTCCGAAGTTTTCGTAACCGGCTGCCGCTCATCCGGAAAAATCAGTTCTGCATTCGCTTTCTCCATCGTCATGCCCTGTCCGCGGTCCTTCGGGCGCAGATATTCCGGGTTTCTCTTTACCGTATAGTCCTTTCCCTGATACGTAAACGTAAGCTCTACGAAGGTACGCACCTCCGGTTTTGCATACTTACTGCGGAACATTTCGCCTTTCCGGATTTCACCGCTCGCTTCCCCGTAAAGCGCAAACGTGATGGCATCAAAAATCGTTGTTTTTCCAGCGCCGGTGTCCCCCGTAATCAGATACAGACCGCCGCCCAGCCGATCAAAATCAAGTTCCATCCGGTCCGCATACGGTCCGAATGCACTGATGACTAATTTCTTTGGTTTCATCCCTTCATCCCCCGTAACAATTCTTCCACCAGCGCTTCCTGCTGTGCGGTCATGCTCTGATTATTCTGTAATTCATAAAATTCCCGGAACAGTTCCAGTTCTGATTTTTCCTCCACTCGTTCCGCCGTGCCAATGTCTGCAGCAGACCGGGTTCTTTTGTTATCGTACTCCAGGCGCATCAGGTTCGGATAGATCGTTCGGAGTTTTGCCATTCCATCCGGCACATCTTCTTCATCCGTCAACGTCACCAGAAGGTAATCCTCGCAGTCGCTGTTCTCATAAAATCTTTTTGCCGTGACTTCCAGATACGTCCCCCGGATTTTCCTGAGATCGTGCAAGGGCTTTAATGGAATTGTTCTAAGCTCCACCGTTCCTTTTTCTTTTAATTCGATCACCGTAATCGTTTTTTCCTGTCCTGCTTCCGAAAAAGAATATTTCAGCGGCGAACCGCAATAGCGAACCGTGTCTCTTTCCACCTTCTGTGGGCTGTGGATGTGCCCCAGTGCAGCATAATCAAACTTTTCAAACAATTCTGCCGGAATCTGATCCAAGTCGCCAACCTGCAGTTCTTCTGCATCACATCGTTTTGCCCCGGTTACGAACTGGTGGGCCAGAATCACATTTCGATCCTGTTCATCAACCAGATCCTGTTCCAGTGCAATCCGAACTGCATCCGCTGTACACATTACTTCTTCCGCACGCTCCGGCAGGGCATGGCGCACCACCGCAGGCCGTAAAAACGGAAGCAGATGAATCCACACCGTGCCATACGCATCCTGCAGCGGAATTTTCTCTATCGTTCCATTGTATACCTTTGAAAAATAGATCCCGCTTTTTCCCATCAGGCTGGATCCAAATGCCAGACGCTCGGCGGAATCATGGTTTCCACTGATAATAAAAGTGGGAATCCGATTGGTGGAAAGCTCTGTCAGAAACGCGTCAAAAACCTGAACCGCTTCTGCACTTGGAATCGTACTGTCGTAAATATCTCCGGAAAGCAGTACACCATCTGGTCTCTCTCTTTTTGCAGTATGCAGAATCTGCGACAAAATGTACTTCTGATCCTCGATCATCGAAAATTCATTGACTCGCTTTCCGATGTGGAGATCGGATAAGTGGAATAATTTCATAAGCGCCTCCCTGTCATTTTCCATGGTATTGTAATCTGCAGGGCCCGCCACTGGCAGCCCCCTCCGAACGTAAAACAACAAAAGCCCCTGCTTTCGCAGGAGCTCTCTCTTTCGTAGCGAGAGGGGGATTCGAACCCTCGACACCGCGGGTATGAACCGCGTGCTCTAGCCAACTGAGCTATCTCGCCATACTATATTTTTAGAAGTATGGGGCCTACAGGGCTCGAACCTGTGACCCTCTGCTTGTAAGGCAGATGCTCTCCCAGCTGAGCTAAGACCCCATATCTGTTTTCTAGCAGTTCTTACGTCCTGCTGACAATATGTATATTAGCACGCTTTGTTCTGTTTGTCAACGATATTTTTTGAAATTTTTCAAATTTTTTCTTTTGTTTCTACAATACCAGCGATTTCATGTCCTTCCGGCATACGCTGTCTTTAACTATCCAAAGTTATTTTTTCTATGCATCTTTCCGTTTTCTCATCTCTTCCAGTTTCTGGTTCATGCTTTCCGCCACCATATGGTCATTTACATATACGATCAGATTCACCGTAACATAAACTCCAATAATCAAAACCCCCATCAGCACATACAAACGCCCATTTAATGCGGTATGAACCGAAACAATACGATCCGCATTTACAATCGTTGTCTTTGATGCACGCTTCATACATTTTCTTGTTATTTTCTCTTCCAGCTGATACAGTCTGCTTTTAATTTCATAAAACTTATTTGACGTATAAGCAAACACCTTGTTTTGCACTGCCTCGAAATATAAAATATCTTCTGTTCTTATGGAAACACATTCTTTCTTTTCTGTGTATCCCCGGATAGATTCCCCTTTGCTTCTTACATACTCTTTTATTTCTGCAAATTCTTTCGTAAAATTTACATATTCGAGTATAACGCCCTCTTTTTCCGGGTCATCGATCTCTCTTTCTGTAATATTCATAACTGTCTCTTTTCTCATTTTTTATTCATTCTATAGTCGAAGGATATATTTACTTCCCATCTTTCTCCGGAAGAGCTGTCATGCACAAAAAAATAATTCCAAATACCACAACACATCCAACCATAAGCATCACCATCTGATTTACACTTACTACAGACCCCTGGAACTTCGGGTTACAATCCAGTGTATCACGAATCGCAGTAATCATTTCTTCTGGCAGCTGATTGTTCTCCATCTCTTCGAAGATTCCACGGAGCATATGATTTTTCAACAGAGAAGTTCCGTAGGTACTTGGCAGATACGACAGTACTTTCTGCAGGCCGCTGCCGAAATTTGAAATCGGCATGTAAGCTCCGCATAAAAATCCATACCCGGCACTTACGATCGTTCCCACTGCGGATAACTGACCCTGGGTTGTCAGTGGAAAACTGACGATGCTTGACAACGTGCTTCCAAAGAGTACCAGTAAAATTTCATCGAGAAGAACCCAGAATACATCTACAGCGCTCATATACCAGCCCATTTTGTACATATAGCCAAGGCATAATACAAGCGCAAGCCCATTTACCAGCAGGGAATTGACTACAGTAGATAAAAAATACCCAAGATAAAGCTGTGCTTTGCTGATTGGCGATACATTAAAATCTTTCCTTGTTCCGTTTGCCCGGTCCTGTACCATCGTAAGATTCACGCAGAATGTCACAGTCACACAGCTGACTGCCAGAAGAGCCGCGGCAAGCTGTGCGGCCACCGTTCCATCGATCAGTTTGTCTGAGATTGTAATCATGTCCGGGATCGCGGACACAAAGGAATCTCTGTATACGTTTGCCAGAAATGTAGCATACAGCAAAATCAGAATTCCCGGAGTAATTAAAGCCGAAAAAAACATTCCTCTGTCTTTAAAAAACAATTTTCTGTTTCGACTTATAAGTGCAAATACTGCCTTCATCTGTGCTCACCTCCCAATGTTTTTCCGGTTACAGCAAGAAATACATCATCCATTCTGCCCTTTACCACTTCATAATCACGGAATATTTCCTGATGTTCCACGATCAGCCGGGTAGCCTCTGCGGTATTTTTTACTTTTAACTGATAGCCATCCCGGATCTTTTTATACTCTCTGCCCAGTGTTTTGATTTCTTCTTCTGTCACACCATAAACAGACATAGTGTCCTGCACATACTCATTTTTCAGCTCAAAAGGAGTTCCTTCTGCCACGATGCTTCCTTTATCCAGAATCACCACATAACCGGCATTTGCAGCTTCTTCCATGTAGTGCGTAGTCAGAAAAACTGTCAGCTTTTCTTCCACTCGAAGTTTTTCAATGATATCCCAGATCAAAAGCCGCGTCTGTGGGTCAAGTCCTGTCGTTGGTTCATCTAAAATCAGAAGTTCGGGCCGATGCAGCAAGGCTCTTGCAATATCAATTCTTCTTCTCTGTCCGCCGGACAGTTTTCCGACCGGCCGGTTCAGATAATCTCCGAAATCAAAAATCTCCACCAGTTCCCGCAATCTTTTTTCAAACGCTTTTCCTGTTATTCCATAAAGCGCTGCTCTGTTTTTCAGATTTTCCCTGACGGTAAGTGGCTTGTCCAGCACACTGTCCTGAAATACCACGCCAAGCATTGTTCCAACTTTCCTTCCGATCTTATCCAGATCTGTGCCCTGGATCTGAACCGTTCCGCTGTCTTTGTGAAGCTGCCCGCAGATGATCGAAATCGTTGTGCTCTTCCCTGCCCCGTTTACACCAAGGAATGCAAAGAGCTCTCCTTTTTTCACCTGAAAACTCAGATCATTGACTGCTTTTACATCACCAAAGCTTTTCTTTAAATGAGTGATTTTAATCATATCTGTTTCCATTACGCCTGCCCTCTCCTTTGATTTCTTTGCTGTTCCACATAAAAAATATCAGACAATTTCAATTGATACAAAACGTGATTTTTATATCCACATACCGATGTTTGTCCAAATACAGCTTCCCGAACATTCTGCACCCAGGATGCTTCCCTGTTGTGGCAATATACCATAACATGTTCTTCCTGCTTTGGATCAATCTGTTCCACCTCACATTTCATCCATCTCACCCCCAGTTATTCCTATTTCTTTTATATATGATTTTACAGCATTCGTCCAGTCTGCATGATGTAAAATGCAGAAATTCGCGGGTAAGATGCCAATTTCTGTTGTCTGCTCGTCTGGCGCATAGGAATTCATAAAAATAAGTGGAAAGCCATGTCAATGGACATGCAACTTTCCACTTATTCATTTTCATAAATTTTTTAATCCAGTGCTTCCTCTCCGTCATTACACGTGTCTACCTCATAACCTGCCTGGTGCAGACTTTTCGCAATCATATCACATAATTTCTTCTCATCTTCAACAACTAATAATCTCAATTTATTTTTCTCCATTTTCTTAACAGGAATTTTACACCCTCTATTGTACAATGCAAACATCGAAAGGTCAATAAACGGACTTTGAACATTGAAAGGAGTATTTTAATGAAATCTGAAAAAGCAACACAGATTCTTTTACTTGCAGCCGGTCTGGTGTTTTTCCTTGTCGGGATCTTCCGCGGAGAAGCAGCGGTTGTTCTTAGCAAGGCAATAAAATTATGTATGGAGTGTGTAGGAATTGGATAAGAAAATGAAATCAAACAAAAACTTTCTGGCCCGCTTCCGCGGATGGATTCAGGCAGCTGCTACACTGCTGACCAACATTCACATCCCGAATCTGTTGAAAGGGAAAATTTATCAGGGAAATGTAAAAACGATGTGCGTCCCGGGACTAAACTGTTACTCTTGTCCTGCCGCCACAGGTGCCTGTCCGATTGGAGCTTTTCAAGCCGTGGTCGGTTCTTCAAAATTCAAATTTACCTACTACATCACCGGATTTTTCATCCTGTTAGGTGTTCTGTTAGGGCGGTTTATCTGTGGATTTCTCTGTCCGTTTGGATGGTTCCAGGATCTGCTGCATAAGATTCCGGGCAAGAAACTTTCCACCGCAAAACTGAAGCCTCTGCGGTATCTGAAATATGTGATTCTGGTCGTCTTTGTTATACTACTTCCGGCATTTGTAACCAATTCACTTGGTATGGGAGATCCTTTCTTCTGCAAATACATTTGCCCACAAGGCGTACTTGAAGGCGCAATTCCACTGTCACTTGCCAACTCAGGAATCCGTGCCGCACTCGGACATTTATTTACATTTAAGTTCACAGTCCTTGCGCTTTTCATCATCCTGAGCATCTTGTTTTACCGTCCATTTTGTAAATGGATCTGCCCGCTGGGTGCTATTTACTCACTGTTTAACAAGGTATCTTTTCTTAAGATTCAGGTTGATCATGAGAAATGTGTTGGCTGCCAGAAATGTAGTCGTGTCTGTAAGATGGATGTCAATGTAGTAGACACACCAAACCATCCGGAGTGTATCCGATGCGGAGAATGTATGAAAGCCTGCCCGACTGATGCAATCTGCTATCATTACGGATTTTCAACTAAGAAACAGGCTGAAAATAAAAACTAATAAAACGTAATTTAAAGGAGATTTAAAATCATGAAAAACAAAACACTTAGAACAAACTCAATGAAATTAAAAAAGGTAATTGCTGCATCCCTTGCCATTTCTGTACTTTTTGCGTTTACAGGCTGCGGAAATTCCTCCTCAACAGACAATACAAACACAAAACAGGAATCTTCTTCCACAACAGAAACGGGCAGCGCAGACGAGCTGAACAAAAAACGGGATGACCTTTACCAGCAGGAAAACCAGCTTTTTGCTGATCACAAAGATGCATGGGACAAAGCCTTTGGTCTTATGAACAAGAACGCTGCCGGTGATGCCATGAGCGAAAACTATGCTGATACCCTCGCAAGCACAGTGGAATCTAACAAAGACTCTTTCTCTAAAGAAGAATATGAAACTCTGTGCAAAGACATCGAGACAATCCGCGGAATTGAAGAAGAAATTGCCAAGCTTGAGAAAGAGATTGCTGCATCCGATTCCTCTGACAGCTCTTCCTCCAAATCAAACGAATCCACAGCTGTATTCAAAGGTTTCAAAGGAAAAGATCTGGATGGAAACGATGTAGATGACAGTCTTTTCGCTAAAAATAAAGTTACAGTTGTAAATTTCTGGTTCAGTGGATGCAAGCCATGTGTCGGAGAGCTCTCTAAGCTGAATGAATTAAATGAGAAACTCAAAGAAATGGGTGGCGAAGTTGTTGGTATCAACATGGATACTTTAGACAACAATGAAGCCGGAATCAAAGAGGCAAAAGAAATCATGAAAGCTCAGGGCGCTTCCTACAAGAACCTGACTTTCGATTCTAATTCAACAGTTGGAAACTATGCTGGAAAAGGAAACATCATGGCATTTCCTACAACCGTTCTTGTAGATAAAGACGGAAATATCGTTGGGGAACCTTTCATGGGTGGCATTGACGATCAGTCAAACTACGATCAGCTGATGAAGCAGATTCAGTCCGTACTGGACCAGAAATAATTCACATAAATATCCTAGTTAGGGGGCAGTTACTGTTTGCAGTAACTGCCCCCTAACATTCAGCAGAATTTCACTGCACTGCTCGATGCTCCTGAAATCACTTGTTTCTTTTTTCCGTCTTGCTCGCCTCTGCTGCTTCTTTTGTATCGCAACAGCTGCTTTTTCTTCTGGAGTTTTCTTATGTTTGCCATAAGTGTTTCCAGTGTAATTCCATTCTGAATGTCTCTCAGGATACGTTCTTCATAACTCTTTTGACGCTTTTCTACAATTTTATAACTTTCTTATAATATCTTTTATTTCACCAATTTATGAATTACTTTTATCAGTAATTCCACATCAACTGGCTTAGCAACATGTTCATCCATCCCTGCTGCTTTTGCTTTTATTCTGTCCTCCGTGAACGCATTTGCTGTCATTGCAATGATCGGTACCTCCTTTGCATCCTCTCTGTCCAGAGACCTGATCATCTTTGTGGCTTCATAACCATTCATTACAGGCATCATAATGTCCATAAGAATGACATCAAATTCACCAGGTTCACTTTTTCTGAACAGCTCAACCGCTTCCTGCCCATTCCACGCTTTAATCACGTCCGCGCCCTCATTTTGAAGCATAAATTCAGCGATTTCCATATTCAGCTCATTATCTTCCGCCAGAAGAATATGCAATCCCTTTATAGATTTTTCGGATACCTCCTTCTGTTCTTCACGTTTATCCGCATCCGGATCTATTTTAAATGGAACCCGGGTCACAAATGTCGTCCCTACGCCTTTTTCACTTTCAAAAGTAATGGTTCCACCCATTTTCTCGACCAGCTTCCTTGCAATGGCCATTCCCAGTCCGGTTCCGACAAACTTTGTGCGGCTTCCTGTATGTTCCTGTGCAAATGGTTCAAAAATATGTTTCTGGAACTCCTCAGTCATTCCGATTCCTGTATCCCGGCAGATAAATTCCATTGTCGTCATTCCTGGCTGTTCGGATGGGATTTCCATGCAGCTAAGATAAATATGTCCATTTTCTCTGTTATATTTCACTGCATTGGACAGGATATTCATCATCACACGTTTTACATACCCCGGACTTCCAATAAGAGCACGGTGTATGATTTCTTTTTTCTCCCATACAATCCGGATATTCTGTTCTGCAGCAATCTGTTCAATTACAACAAGCACTTCCTCAGAGATTTTGCTCAGATTAAATGGACTCTCTTCCAGAACAACTTCACCCGACTCCAGCTTACTCATGTCCAGAACATCATTTACCAGTTCCAGCAACAGATTGGATGCCGCTTTAACCTTTGTTCTGTATTCCTTCTGCTTCTCCATATCATCTGCATAATGGTCTGCCATATTGATCAAACCGTAGATTCCATTAATCGGAGTCCTGATATCGTGGCTCATACGATGAAGGAACTCTGTTTTTGCCTCATTGGCGGCTTCTGCCTTTTTTGCTGCTGTCAGAAGTTCTGCTTTATATTTTTCATCTTTTTCAAATTCTTGTTTCCGGTGCGCCAGATTGGTTCTGTATGTCCAGAACCAGAATATGCCGAACATCAGAAAATAAAGAAAAATAACACCTATAACACTTAATGGAAGATTACAAAACACTTCCGTATCCGGAAGATATGCGTAGATATAATAATCACGCTGTTTCAGCATGATTCCATAACATCCAATTCCTTCCTTCCTAAAATGATAGATATGCTGACTGTCTGTATGCTTTTTCATTGCCTGAACAACTTCGTTGTCGGCTGTATTCTGTCCCAACAGGCTCTCATTATTGCTGGCAACAACGATTCCGTCATCTGCAACGATAATCGTTCCATCTTTCTGGATACTATAACCATTTAAAAGCCCCTGTATCGTCAGCGTATAGTTTCTGGCAAATTCAGGAGATGTGTAATAATAGATTGCAACGATACCCGGTGCATCTTTTCTGGCGCAGGCTGCAATGTCAATAAAGGATCCATCTTCCCTGGTAAACCGTTCCGAATAGCTTCTTTCTTCATATCCGGCAAAATCCATGATAATTTCTTTTTGCAGATACTCCGTAATCTCATTAGCCAGAGACTCATCCGTGCTGTATTCACAGTCCGTCTTTCCTTCTGCATCCAGTACAATGATACCATCCACCCATAGAGTCTGCAGGTTTTCCTTCAGGAAATCCCGGCTTAGCTGACCGCCGTTTTCTATTTCCATATCGATATTCGTACTCATCTGTCTGGCACTTTCAATCGCACGGAGAAGACTTTTGGATTCCGAAGATTCATTATAATGGGTGTAGGTGGAACACTGCACTTTGACATAATTTACAATCTCTACCATTCTTTTCTCTGCTTCCGCTTTCTCCGCATGAAAGAAATAAAACAGAGAAACTACAGCCACACAGATTCCAATCAGACCACCGAATAGCTGGATTCGTTTTTCTTTTTTCTTTCTCTTAATATCCAAGATCATCCACCTCCAGATACTTCTGGGGATCATCCAGATATTTTTCAATAATTTTCAGGGATGTGCCATCCTGGCGCATTTCTTCCAGTGTCTGATCCATCTGCTCACAGATTCCCCTGTCATCCTCTTTTGCAAAAGCAACTCCTATCCCCACAACCATCAAAGGTTCTTCAAGGATGCGGAAGCTTGTATCATAATCCTTCATATACTGGACAATAGATTCCTCATGTGCGGCGACTGCATCTACATATCCTTTCCCAAGAAATGTATAGATCAGCTCCCTGTGTCCCAGACTGATCAGATTGCCCAGCTTGGGGATTCTCTGATCCGTCCGGTTCAGAAAGATGCCTTCCGGTTTGGTTGTGGACTGAACAGCCAAGTTCTTACCCTCCAGATCACTCAGTTTATAGATATCACTATTCTCATTTACAGCAACCACCTGACGGCTTGCTATATATGGTCCCGCCCAGCGGTAATCGTCAAGGCGTCCTTCCATGGAAAAGCAGCCCATGATACAGTCAATCTCTCCGCTCTCCACCAGTTCTTTTTTCTTCTCCCAGTTGATCTGGACAACCTCCACCTGATATCCCATTCTTTTGAAAGCTTCCGCAGCCAGTTCTACATCGATTCCCGTCGGTACACCATCCTCATTCAGATAATTGTATGGTGGATAGCTGTCGCTGCCGAGGGTAATAACAGGCTTTTCGGTTTTTTCTTTCGTGTTATCTGTGTTTTTACACCCTGCCAGGGTGACTGCTAAAATTCCCGCAAGCAGAATGCCTGCAATCATTCTTTTTCCTTTCATTTTCTGTCCATCCCTAACTATCCTTTTTGATTCTTCTATGTCCGGTTACTTTCCATTCGTCACTGTACAGTGACCTGTGGTTCGGTACCCCCCCGCCTGATTTTATACTTCTTATCGTCTTTTCCAGCACCTTCATCTCAACCGGTTTTGAAACATGTGCATTCATGCCAGCCGCAAGGGAATGCTGAATGTCTTCTGAAAATGCATTGGCAGTCATGGCAATAATCGGAATCGTTTTTGCCAGTTTATGGGAACTTTTGCGGATTGCCTTCGTTGCCTCATAACCATTCATAACAGGCATCTGCACATCCATCAGGATCATGTCATAATCACCTGGAGCAGACTGCTCAAATGCTTTCAAAATCTCTTCGCCATTTTCACAGATGGTACATTCCGCACCTTCAATCTTTAACAGTTCCGTCAGGATCTCTGCGTTCAGCTCATTATCCTCTGCACACAGGAATCTCATTCCTTGAAGGATATTACCATCCTGCTCATCTGTTTCTTCTTGTGCCGCCAGAGCAACCGTTCTATCCTCTGCAATTTTCAGATCCAAGAGAACCTCAAAACAGCTTCCCTGTCCCAATTCACTCTCCACATCAATGGTACCTCCCATTGCCTCAACCAGATTCTTAGTAATCGCCATTCCAAGTCCTGTTCCCTGTATTTTATTTGTAAGGGAACTTTCCGCACGGGTAAACGCATCAAAAATTGTATCCTTGAAATCTGCCGACATTCCCATACCATTATCGCTAACTAAGAAACGGTACTTTGCATAGACAGATGACTTTGTCTCACATTCTTCTACAAAGAACTGAATTTTCCCACCTTCCTGGGTATACTTCACTGCATTGGAAAGCAGGTTGCTGAAAATCTGCATCAGGTGAACCTGATCCCCATTCACCCACTCATGCTGAATATTTTCTTTTATGATTGTAAGGGTCTGCTGCTTTTCATATATTTGAGTATGAAATATAGTGTTAAGTTCCTGTACAAGATCCAGAATAGAAAAGTCAGAATATTTGAAGACTGTTTTTCCTGCCTCAATCTTGCTCATATCCAGAACGTCATTGATAATTCCCAACAGATGCTGTGATGAAATATCTATTTTATCTGCATACTCTATAACTTTTGCTTTATTACCTGCATCATGTCTGATCAAAGATGTGATACCAATGATTGCATTCATAGGTGTGCGAATATCATGTGACATATTAGACAGGAAATCCGTTTTCGCCTTATTTGCATTTTCAGCTGTCTGTAAAGCCTCTGTTGCAACGTTCTTTGCCTTTTTCAGTTTTTGATTGACTACTTCCATTTCCTTCATTGTTTGTAAATGAAGTTCATTATTTCTTTTTTCATATTCTGCTTTTTGATCTGCAAGACTAAGTCTGGAAATACTGTAGAATAATCCGGCAAAAAGTAAAAGTATAAAACCTGCCATGAGTATTGTTGTAAACAACACCGTTTTCTGGTAATCCATCAGCACATTGTCCACAACTCCCTTGGCCACAATGCACACCAAAATGGTGTTGTTGCTTTCTATCGGACAATACCCCAGATAATAAGGGTTCTGTTTTCCCAAAAGTGCAACTCCGGATTCTCTGTTATCAAACTTCTTTTTGAACAAATCAGCCTCTTCTTCTGTAATAGCCTGTTCCCCTTTTAAATGTTTTAACAAAGAATAATTACGCAGGTATTTATCTCCACTCTGGTTCGTATACGTAATATTTCCGTCATGATCCAGCATGAACAAATATGCTTTTCCATGATAACCTTTCAATTTTAACATGGAATCCAGTTTCGAATGATCATACACAGTTCCAATTGCCGTATAAGTTTCTCCATTGATCGTGTATTCCTGACATGGAATCGCAACCAGATAACCGTCTTTTTTCTTCTGATCATAATCAAGACGCACCAGTTTTCCAATATTGTATCCGTTCTTTAAGTCCAGCAGAAGTTTACTTGGCATATCAATCCGCATTTTTGTTCCACCTGCTGATATTGCCTGACCATTTTCCTGAAGGAATATAAGAGTACTTTCCGATTCTTTTTCCCATGCTTCAAAGAAATTTTTGTTCGTATCCGTTTCAAGAGACAGTTCCCTCTCATGAAGTAAGAATTCCTCAACCAACTGCAGCTGGCTGTAGTATCCACTCACCTGAAGATCATAGGTCTGCTGTATCTGTTCAACAACAGCTCCCATACTGCTTTTTCCATTTTCGCTGATATACTTATTAGACTTACTTATAAGATACTTGATACAAACTAAGCTTAAAAGAATCATAAGTAGTATAAGCAACAGCCTTGTTATTTTTTTTCTTTTGTTTACCTTTTGTTCTATCTCCACTTTTACTGTTCAACCTCTATATAATCTTCCGGTGCTGACGGCTGCTGTCCATTTGACATTGCTTCGGTCCATGCACTTGATAATGTTGTATCTTTAAGCTGCTCAATCTCACATTTCAGATTTATTTTTTTCAAAACAGACATTGTGGTGTCTGTAAGAAGAATCGAGTATTCCTTTTTTTTGTCTATTTTCTTATCATTAACTGTTAAGTCCTTTAACGAAAATCCACTTTCCTCTTGATTGACGATCATTTTCATACCGGATGCAATTGGTAATTCGTATTTATTGGTTACGTAAAAATTCTCATCAGCATCAGCAAGATAATTTTCCACGAGTTCATAAACCTGTTTACCATTGATTTTTGCAACATATAATGGTGTATCTGAACTCTTCGCTGTCATCATGCCAACCCGGCTGCTGGTGCATTCTCCTTTGTACATAGAAGAAGTGAAATAATATGGTGCCAGAGCCAGCTGTGCATCATTTTCTTCTCTGATCGTAGTTAAAATGGAAGATGCTGCATCACGGCCATTTCTATCGTTCAGTGAAATGGAATATTCATTTTCAAAATTCACCGTTGCTTTTTCTTCTGGATCTTTACGATTCATTACACTGCGAAAAGTATCATAAGCCTGTATTTCATCCATTTCCCCTGACAGTAATCCGTGAACAGCCTCAAGACTTGCATCAAATGATTTTTGAGCGGAATATCGGATATAAACAGCATTATGATTAATTTCCTCTTCCAGTCCAGGCACATCCTGCATCATGGTTGGAACATCTGTATTCAATGAAATAACACCGCTTCCATCCGCAATCAGCTTTTGCCCCTCTTCTGAAATCATACAATCCAGCACATCCAGCGCAGTATCCAGTTTCTCCCGATCTTTTTCCAGGTTTTTGTTAAATGCAATGTTTAAGGACGGAGTCATGTACACATAGGATTCATCCGATGTCTGTGAAAAGTAAGGAATACGGATCAGCTCCGCATCCATCTGTTTCTGCAGCTGCTGCATAACCGTCGGATGTCCATGAAACATTGCTGATTTTCCTTCGACAAACATCTGGGTTCCTGTATTGATATCAATATTGATATCTTCTTTACCAAAATGCGAGTCCTTAAGAAACTGACTGGTTTCTGAAAAAATACGTTTCCATAATACATCATCAAACTTTACTTCATCCGCTGCAGTCTCTGCACCGTTTCGCCATTCAATACCATCCAGGCTTGTAAACTCACCGATTGCTGCAGCCTGGATGATTTCATTATTAGACCAGTCTTCACCAAGATCCATGGAATACGGTTTTATGCCATTATCATAAAACTGCTGACATGCCTGTACATATTCCTCATAATTTTCTGGAATCTTTACGCCATACTGATCAAACAGTGTTTTGTTGGCAATGATCGTCTGCGGAATACCACAGATTGGCAGCCACTGGATTTCATCCTCCGCATTCTTATAATATTGCACCGCATAAGAATAATACTTGGAAACAACATCATAAGAAGCAAAATCCATAAGATAAGGCTGTAAGTCCTGTGCATCTGTTCCAGAAAATCGACGTACTGTTATAATATCCGGTAATTCATCATGTTCTTTAAAATAACTGTATAAATCGGTATCATTGTTACCTATAATAAATTCAATATCCTGATCTGGAAACTGTTCATGGATATAGGGTGCAATATTTTTCATCAAACGATTTTCCCACAGATAAACGGTAAGATGATCATCATTTATAGATACTTCTTTCTTTGACTGTCCACATCCAGACAAGACAGCAGATGCTACAAGTACACCTGACACCACTGCTATCAGACAACGTTTTGCCTTTTTCATACTTTTATTTTCCTCATTCTTTCCTGATAAAATCATTATTGTTACGTCTATGAAATAACACCGTAAAAAAGCACCGTCAGACAGACAGTGCACCTCATTTTATGCAACTGGCTGCCATTTTAAAGGCCCTGTAGCTTTGCGTCCCAGACTTTCATCTGGTTTGCCAATTTCCTTATTATAGCTTTAATCTTATGTAAAAAACTGATTTTATTATACTTTAGTGTTCTACTATACACAAGAAAAAAATTAACATTTTAACGTTCAAAAACAAAAAAAGAACAGCCGATACATATACTCGAACTGTTCTCTTACTTCCGAAGTCCACGCAGCATTGACATTACTGTTTCCTGCTCATTTGTACTCAGATCATTCCATATCCCTAGAACTTCTTTCTGTTTTTCTGTCAGATTCTCTGAATTATCTTCTCGAAAAAACTGCGATAATGTCACGCCCAAAGCTACACATATTTTTTCAAGTGTGATCAGCGACGGCAGGTTTTCCTGCTCTGGTTCATATGGTACTTACAATTCCACGTTGTATGTGATAAACTATTATTGTCCATTTAGACTACCTTTACAATCCTTTTTACAGCAAGTATACTTATTATATCGAAAAAATAATATGAAAATATCTGCAGAAATTATTAAGATATTGCCAAAACATAGAAAACAAATCACGGAGATAACAGAAACCACACTTCCCATCAGACAGATCGTCCTGCAGACCGGCTTCAGCCAGCAGTCCTATTTCGGAAAATGTTTCCGTGAAAAAATGAACTGCTCCCCACGGGAATACCGCAAGAACAGAACCGAATGCCGCTTTGTATAAAATGGCATCCGGTTCTGTTCTTTTTATTTCGCTGCGGCACTTGCCCAAAACGCTCTATTTCTTCCCGCAACCCATTTATTTTCTTTCACACAGTAGCTTCCTCTTAAACGAATATCTTCTGAAGAACTTCCGACCTCTACTGCATATCGTCCTTTTTCCACTTTCCAGTGCATATCAATGTCCAGAAAAGCCATTTGATCCGTTTTCACCTCAAAGCATACCGTTTTCTTTTCGCCCTTTCGCAGGTGAATGCGCTTAAAACCTGCCAGTTCTTTTACTGGTCTTGTCAGGCTGGCATATTCATCTCGTAAATAAAGCTGGACAACCTCATCTCCTTCACAGCTTCCCGTGTTCTCAACAGCGCAGGAGATCTGAACCGTATCTGCTGCCTTTTCATTTCCCATCGAGATATGTAAATCCGAATATGTAAATGTTGTATACGACAGTCCGTATCCAAAATAATATCTCGGTCTGTGCGGCATATTCACATAATTGGCAAAACCGATACTGCCGCTCTGATCCCAGGAGGAACCATATGGATGATTGTAATAAACCGGAAGCTGTCCCACTCCATAAGCAACGGTAACCGGAAGTTTTCCTCCCGGATTATATATTCCGGTTAAAATATCAACTACTGCTTCTGCTCCTGTTTCTGATGGACTCCATGCTTCCAGAATAGCATCTAAATATTCCTCTGCAGCATCACTGGAAATCGGTCTTCCATCAAAGTGAACGCCAACCAATGGTTTTCCAAGCTGCGCAGCCTTGCGAATAAATGCATCCTGACATTTTGGAAGGTTAATATCAGTACTGTCAATTCCTTCTCCCATTGATGCCATGGAACACGTTCCGTGCTTACCGCCAAGCGTCAGTATCACAATGTCTGCCTGCTTTGCTGCCTGCAGCGCTTCTTCAAAATGACTTTCGTCGTTTCCTGCAATCGGATAGCCATATGCATATAAAATCTCACTTTCCGGAAAGCGGATTTGGAATTCTTCATACAGATTTCTGCATTGCGGTTTCTGTCTTTTCAGGATCTGATCAAACTGCTCTGTCTCATCAGACTGAATATTGGTTCCCGGAACCGTAATAATCTCATCTGCATCTGCCTGTACAACTCCGCTTACACCTGCAATAGAATTGGCAATCGCATAGGTAGACTCCATCATACACATATGTGTGTATCCACCAAACATTTTTCTGGCATACCCGGCATGCGGTCCGATCACCGCGATTTTTTTCCCTTTTGCCGCAATCGGCAATACGCCGTCATTTTTCAGCAGTACCATGGATTCTCTGGCCGACCGCAGGGAAGTGTTCCTGTCTGCTTCCTGCATTACAAGAGCATGAAGCTCTTTTCCTTCCAGCGCATAGGGATTTTCAAATAAGCCCATTCTGAATTTTCCCTCCAGAACCCGCAAAACCGCTGTATCCAAAATATGGATATCCAGTTTTCCACTTGAAAACATCTCTTTTAATTTCTCATTATAGCCAGTACAGGACGGCATCTCGATATCCATTCCCGCATGAAGACACATCGCACCGGCTTCTTCAAATGTTTCTCCAATATGATGTACACTATGCGCATTTCCCACTGCACCGTAATCGCTGATGCACATGCCGTCAAATCCCATTTTTTCCCGAAGCAGTTTCGTAAGCATGTTATGAGAAGCAGATACATCTTCTCCATTCACAGCGCAATAACAAGGCATAATACCTTTCAGATCTGACTCTGTGATTGCTGCCTGGAAAGGTTTTGCAAACACTTCTTCTAAAAGTCGCGTCGGCGTTTCGCTGTGTGTTCCATGAATTCCACCCTGCGAATTATGAAAAGCCACAAAATGTTTTGCCACACTTTCTGCTTTTCTTGAAGCAACTGTATTCTTTTGTATTCCTTTCGTATACGCTGCCCCCATCGCACTTACAAGGGAAGCATCTTCTCCATAACTTTCTCCAAAACGGCCCATACGCGGATCTCTTGCCACATCCAGAACCGGTGCCAGTATATGGGTAATACCACAGGCCGTT
This sequence comes from Blautia sp. AM29-29, assembly GCF_003480555.1. Lineage (NCBI taxonomy): Bacteria > Bacillati > Bacillota > Clostridia > Lachnospirales > Lachnospiraceae > Blautia > Blautia sp. AM29-29. Next base: position 45,582 of record NZ_QUJD01000020.1, on the reverse strand, counting down.
TCCTGTCTGCTCACAATTTCTGCAATCTGTTCTTCCAGCTTGGGATCAAAGCTTGCTCCCCTGCCAATCCCAGACGGAAAACTGGTGGAGTCCTGAATGAAGGCCCCGCACAATCCTTCCATATGAAAGATTGCCGGTATTTGATGGGCACTGTTTTCCATCACAATCTTCTGCACTTTTCTCTGCCATGCAGCCACTTCATCAAGTGTCTCCATCCTGCGCATTTCCAGCGTGCTTACTTCTCCCATTCCGTATTTTGTCTCCTGCTGAATTTTTTCAAAGTTATAGGCATCCTGATCAAAAGGAAAAACACAGTTAATCTGTGCCATCTTTTCGTCAAGGCTCATTTCTTTGAGCAGAAGAGAGGCTCTTTCTTTGGCACCCAGTGTATGATCCCTATATGATTTCATTTAAATACGCTCCCCTTTCTCAAATAACTTCAGAACATGTAACAATCTTGCAACACTCCTTTCCAGATCTTTTCTGGTAATCCGTCTCTCCTGATAGGCCTGCAAAATCTGCCGGATCACCGGCGGGCCACCCGGCATCACGATATCATTTCCCGCTGCCACAGCATCGCCGCCATCTGCGACAATATCCATATCGCCCCAGTCAGTAACGACAACACCATCAAAGTTCCATTCTTCCCGTAAAATATGCGTACACAAATCTCGATTTCCAGCTGCAAGAACCCCATTAATTTTATTAAACGATGTCATAATAAAAGATACTCCGGCATCTCGAACCAACATTTCAAAAGGTTTCAGATAAAGTTCCCGCAATGCACGTTCCGTAAGGATGGAATCTACCGCATCGTACCGCTTCTTCGCACTTCCTCTTCGATACGTTTCCTGTTCATTCACGGCAAAATGTTTGGGGCAGACGCGGACAGGATGATTTTCCTGAACGCCCTTTGTAATCTGGACCGCACAGATTCCGGTCAGATAAGGATCCTCCGAAAAATATTCAAAATTTCGCCCGCAAAGCGGATTCCGGTGCAGATTGACTGCTGGTGCCAGCCATACGTCAACCGCTTTCTTTTCGCACTCTGCGCCAACCGCATTTCCAAACGCTTCCCACAGTTCTTTATTGAATGCGCAGGAAATCAGCATAGCCGTTGGCCAGGCCCCCGTTCCCACACCTGCCGGTCCATCTTTATAAAAAATGGAATGAATACCTTTTTCTGGCATAGCCGGGGAGACATATCCTTTTGCTCCGACTGGATGATCGTTTTTGGTCAGTGGATTTCCCTGACCATCCAATATAGTTTCCGGCTGTTCCTGTTTGCTGAACGCTGCAAATGGAATCCCAGGTCCATACCCCACACACAATGCAGCCAGCTGTTCGATACTGAAATTTTTTACTTGTTCCATTTCATCCCGTAAAAGATCATATCTTTCCTGCTCTTTTAAACCATCGGTCTCTTCTTTTTTCTTTTCATGCATTCGGACCTTTTTTCGTCCTTCTCTTGCAGATAGTACCTGCAAATGCTCTACATTGCAGTTTTGTACGCAAAGACGATTCACACATTTTTTAATTATGTAATCTTCTCTTATCTGGATTTCTCCTGCAAAAATTGTCTCACGGGATGAATTTCCGATAAAAAACTGATATTTTCCCTTTTCCAGGATATATGATGCAGATGTCTCAACATATCCTGCCAGATCCTGCATGGATATTCGAATCGAAATATTCTGCTTCTCCCCCGGAGCAAGAAGTCTCGTTTTTGCAAAGCCTTTTAATTCTTTTTCCGGTTTTTCCGACTCTGTACCAGAACAGGACAAATAAAGCTGTATCGTTTCTTTTCCTGCATAATTTCCGGAATTTGTTACCTCCGTAATAAATTCCAGCTCTTCTTTTTCCTGTTTCATCTCTTTCGGAAGAATCGTAAACGATGTGTAAGACATTCCATATCCAAAGGGGTACAATACCTGTTTCCGAAAAGTATCAAAATAGCGATACCCCAGATAAATGTCTTCCTGATACACCGTTACCGGGCTTTTCGTATATCCTGTACTTCCATTTGCCTTTGCATCCAGTCCATAATTTTCGTAAGTTAAAATTTCATCTTCCTGTTCTTTATTCCAGGTGAAATTTTCTGCTGTCGGGTAGTCTTTGAAAGACTCTGCCATGGAAAAGCTTAATTTGCCAGATGGATTCACAGCCCCCGTCAAAATATCAGCTAATGCTCCGCAGCCTTCTTCGCCCGGAATTCCCAGAAACACCACGGCCTTGATTGCGGAATAGGCGTTCACCCACTGCATATCGATCATTCCATTAATATTCAGTACAACGATCACATGTGGAAAAACACAGCACACCTGTTCCAGCAGTTCTTTTTCGGATTCGGTAAGTTCATAATCACCTTCGATGTGTCTGTCACATTCTTCCCCACCGGCATTCCTTCCCAGCACAAAAACAGCGGTATCGGTAAACTCCCTGGCTTTTTGCATCAGCTGCTCCGGAATGTGATACTCTGTCCACATCGGCTGATATTTTCCAAAGATCTCATACATAAAACCACAGTTCATATTTTCTACATTTGTAATATCAATACCGTCAATCACAAACTTTTCCGATTCGTTTTTTTGATGGCTGGTGTAAAATTGTTTTAACCCTGCTTCTGCACAGATTCCTCTTTTTTCACATTCACATAAGAGATTCTTGTTTGCAAGGGATTTGGATGCTCCCGAACCGTTTCCCGAAAAAATGGTTTCTATCTGTGCCCGTCCCAAAAAAGCCACCTTTTTTTCTTTTAATGGCAAGATCTGCTCTTCATTTTTCAAAAGAACAATTGATTCTTCCACAAGTTCCTGAAAAATACTTTTTTTCATCTTTTTTCCTTTCTTTCTGCTGATGTCTTCATAAACAAGCCTCTTTTGTCTATTTACGCAATATAACATGGACTTCATGCATTTTTCCATCCTTGAAATCAGGCAGCACAAACCCATCTGCTTTGTCGGACATATCGCAAACTGCTCCGTCTGTCTTAATTTCAAGCACTCCTTTTTCCAGATGATCTGGATTTTCGATGATTACATGATAATCAGCACCTCGAAAATGTCTGGTCACTTCTGCCTTTTCCCATTCTTTCGGCAGACACGGATCGATCCGCAGTCCATCGTAATCCCGTTTGATTCCGAGGATTCCTTCGTACAATCCCATCATGCACCACGCAGAAGTTCCCGTTGTCCAGGACTGGTAGGATCTTCCATAATATCCGGGATTAGTAGAATAACAGTTTGTAAAAACATATGGTTCTGCTCCGGATTGCATGGATGGATTTTTATCACTGTCCGGCATAATTTTTTTCAGTGTTTCGAATGCTTTGCTTCCTCTCCCCACCTTGCAGTCCATCAGAATTTTAAACCCTGTAGCATGACAGTATACGCCACCATTTTCAAACAATCCTGGCAGCATGCCGGACATTCTCCCTACATTGGGCGAATACTTCTGATACGGCGGAAGATTTAACGGAAATCCAAAATCATGCTCCATGGAATCCACTGCTTTTAATATCTTTGGTAATTTCTCTGCATCTGCAACATCTCCTAAAACAGCCCATGTCTGCGCGTTCAGATAAATTTTGCTTCCTTCGCTGTTTTTGGAACCAATATTCTCCACATCACTTAACGCCCGCATGTACCACGCTCCATCCCATGCATATGCATTAATGCTGTTTCGTAAGATACGATATTCCTCTGCTATTTTTCCGGCATATACCTGATCGCCTTTTTTCTTCAGTAATGCTTCTAATTCCTTCAGTGCTAGGCAGAACTGATGGGAAAGCATTACGGATTCCGCATATTCATCCGTTGTAACATTGAGTGCATCATTCCAGTCTGCAAAATAAATCCGCACCAGTCCATGCTTTCCTTTATCCTGCAGCAATCGATTCACAGCCGCTTTCACATGATCCAGAACAGCCGCCTTCCCTCCATCCTGCCATTCAATCTCCAGATCCAGGATAGAAAAGTCTCCCGTTTCTTTTATCAGCTGGCAGACAGCCCATATGATCCAGAACGGCTGATCGGAATACCGGGTATCATCATAAGGATACCACGTAAGAACTCCATGACCATCCCGAAACTGATGGCGAAGACATTCCAGAATCTCTTTTTTTGCTGTTTCCTGCCGATAGTTTAACAGGCCAACTGCAATCTGAAGATTATCGCGGACTCCTTTTTTCCCGACAATGCAAAAATCTACCTGTTTTTTCACCCAGTTATTCATCATGTGATTGATTTTTTCATCCGGCGTTTCCACGGTCAGCGAACGATATTTTTCCAGATAATGCGTTTCTGCTTTTTCAAGTTCCTTTTCCACAACTGCAGAATTGGAAAACTTTTCCGATACCGCCCTTGCCTCTTCAAGTGATTCACTGATTCCAAATACAAACTGTAATTCTTTTTCTTCTCCTGGCTGTAGCACAATTTTATGCTGCAGCACACCGCCCAGAATAAAAAGGGCCGCTTTGGAATTTGTACAGTCTTTTCCCTTTACGACAATGTCCGGTCTCTGGAAGAGCGCGCTTGCTGATGCATCCAGCCTTGTTATGGTACTGGTTGTCCCGCAAAATGCTTCCAGATTTCCATCATATGCGTATGCCGGCTCTGATGCTGCCAGAAATGCGTTGTATCTTTTGTGCGGTGCGAAAGGATGTGCGGATCTGCAATATACACCCTTTAACTTTTCATCATAATCTGTTTCTATACAACGATACATTTCATAATATCGCGGATAAGAAAAGCCCTCCAGATAAAAGCTGACTGCTGAAAATATGCTGAGATGGCGCTGTCTTTCCCCTGTATTTTTTATTTTCAAAGTCCACACTTCCTGGTATCCTTCTTCCGGTACAAACAGCTGCCAGGAACTTGCAATATTCTGATAAGAAGACTGGATTCTGGAAGATCCAATGCTGTGTACGCACTGATAATTTTCTACTTCCGTATTTAATGGACCTTCGCCAATATTCCAGCATTCTTTGCTTTTCTCGTCTCTTAGATAGATATATCTTGCATCGTCCTGATTCATCATACACATATCTGCTTTTTCACTGAGGTAATAGCTGCGCCCATGTCCTGTCTGGGAAATCTGCACACAGTAATGATTTTCATTCCACAGATAATTATACCAGTATCTTGGTGTTCTGGTTTCTGTTATAATGCAGGAATTTCCATCTTCTGAAAATGTATAAGGTTTCTTTTTTTCATTGCATAATGTATCGCTCATTTTCAATTCTCCTTACTTTTAACCTACAGAGCCTGCCACTGGCAGTTTCTGTAAATTGAATGACAACTGCAAAGTCGGTACAGTCTTTCCTGTACCGACCTTGTAGTTTCTCCGTTTATTTTTTCTCTTTTCTCGCAAGTACTTCTTCCCGCATCTTTGGTAATTTTTCTTCCAGATCAAATCTGGTAAAAATCAGGAACATAGCCAGGTTTACAACCAGCGGAAGATAGTTGGAAAATCCATAAATCGAATATCGCATGGAAGCAGTTGCACTTTCCAGCGATGCCTGATATCCGCCAATGGCAAGAAATGCGGATAAGATAACAGATCCAAGGCCGCTTCCCACTTTACTTCCAAATCCTATGGCTCCGCCCGACATTGCAACTAATTTCTTTCCATATTTCCATTCGTTATAATCTACCGTCATTGCTGTTAATACGCCGTACAGACACATCAGTGGAATCTGGATAAAGCTCGCCACAAGGCTGGTTGCTGCATAAACCATAAAGTTTTCCGGAATAAAGCAGCGGATCAGGGATGGAATGGCAGCTCCCATTAACCCAAGCTGAATTGTTTTTGTAACACCCAGCTTCGAAATGATCGGCTTGGAAACCACAAATCCGATTACCGTTGCCAGCATACCTGCCGCTCCTATGACTGCAACAAGATTATCGTTGCCAAAAATCCATTTTGCATAGTATGTACCCGAGGCTGCTGCCACTGCAGCGGTAATATTGGTAATCAAATTGAACAGAAGAACGATCACCCAGTATTTATTCTGCAATAACATTTTTATAGCATCTTTAAATGGAACTGCTTCCTCTTCTTCTGTTTCTGTCGGTGCTGTTTCTGATGCGTTTTCCGATTCGCTTTCATAATCCGAAGCAAATTTTGCTTTTCTTCCATTGTTGTAGCAGATCAGGAAAAGTAATAAAACGCCAAGTGCAAGCGCAACACCATATTTGATCCATGCACTCTGTGTACCACCCAGCATATTGGTTACCGGAATTGTGATAATAGCAATGATTGTTCCGGCACCGTAGTTTCCGACTGCACGGAACAGCCCCATATTGCTTCGCTCACTCTGGCTGTGGGTACGCACAATCATAACCGCTGAAAACGGTGTGGCAATCATAGTATAAATAACTGCTGTTAAAAGAAGATTGGTAACCAGTACATAAATCAATGCCACTGTCTGTCCTGCCTGAATCGGGACCGTAAACATCATAATGATGATGACTGCTGCAGGAATCGCCATTTTCAGCATCCAGGAGTAATATTTCTTATTTCCACCTTTGGAGTGGTCAATCATATTTCCCACAAGAACGTCCGTCAGTGCATCTATAATCTTAGCGATCATCATCGCAATTCCGACTCCGCCTACCGCCATGCCGACTTTATCTGTATAAAAGTAAGTAAGCTGACCAACCAGATTGGCCATCACGCCTATCGCTAACTGACCTCCCATATCAGCCATATAATCTCTTTTTCTCATAACTCTTCTTGCCCCGTCTGCATCATAGAGGACTTTTTGTTTCTTTTTTCCCATATCTTTTTCTCCCATCGTTTTTTACAGCCGCTGTTTTATACTTGTATTCTATCAAGTATTTTGTTTCTTTTATTACATATAGCAATTTAATATTATATATTTGGGCATTCTTTTTTTGTTTTTAAATTATATTGAACACTTGGAAGATTGCCTGACAGAAGAAAACATACTCCTTTTTCTGTCTCTTTTCCTTCTATTCTTCCAATTTCATTTCCCATTGGATCTAATGCTGTAAGAACGGCCTCCTTAGCTTTTACGTAGATTCTTCCTTCCAGCGTTTCGGCATATAATTTTCCCTGAAAGTGTACTGCAGTAAACGGAAAGCCCATCATCTGTGCACCTTCCTGATACGTTGTCTTGTCCATTCCCGTTGTTCCCATCGCAGTGATCACAAATTCCTCTGCCTGCTCCAGTTTTTCCTTTCCCACTGGAAGAAGTGCCAGCGTAATCCGCTCATTTTCTGACTGGATCTCAATTTTTTCAGACAGCCGCAGACTTTCTGCTGGGCTTCCACTGAAATATCCGCAATACGGTGTATGAATTACGAACCGGGCATGTGCCGGATCAAACACCAGCTCTTTTGTATCAGAAATCAGTTTTCCATCTACCAGACCACATTCCTCCGAAAGTATCTTCCATTCTTTCATTGCCCGGTCAAGAATTGCAGCAAATTCACGATAATCTCCTGTGCCTGCGATTTTCTGAATTTCATCAAAGACAAGTGCCTGTGCTCCCAGATACACGCCTTCTCGTATCTCTTCTGCATTCTTCGCTGCCTGTTTCAGCCTGTTGTGGTCTTTATATTTCCGCCATGCGTCACGATACGGTGACCATGCATAATACACACCGTGTTCTGCCTCCGAGAGATCTGCCCCATTCAAAAATCCTGCGTTCACTGCAACAGCCGCGTCTCCCTGATAGGTATCCCCTCCGTCCAGGAATACATTTCGCATACATGTGATGTAAGGTAAAAAAGTAGTTGGCATTGCGTGCATTTTCGGCAGTGTTTTCAAATCGTTCTGTGTATATACGACATCTACACGATTTTTAGCCGCCGATACCAGCCCTTTGAGAAATACAGATGCCATAAATCCCCACTGACAGATAACCGCCGGATCATTATATACATCAAAAACACTCCAGATTTCATCGTCCGGCTGATCGTCCGCCTTTTCCGACGTATGATAATTGTATAAAATCAGTCCGTCCCAGTCGTTCAAGCATGCATAGGCAACCGTGTGCACATATGCTGTCGAATGGAAAGGATGTTCCCCATATTCGTTCCACTCACTGAGCATGAAAGGCTTTCCTTTTACAATGGCAACGGAAGCAAGATTTAAAAGTGTTGTTGCCATAGAACCAACTCCTGTCTGCATGGTCAGCGGGTTCGTTGACACATATTCGGCCGGCCCTGCAACCAGATAGGTATTTGCCTCCTGGATCGGAAGCAGCGGGTGATTAAAATAGCTGTTATTTTCCATAAAATCCCCGTCGGTATGGCCATATACATCCGCTGCACCGGCAACCAGATTGCTTGTCACGATCGGAACTTTTACTCCAAGGGAATGAAGATAATCTTTCATATCCTGATAAAAATTACGATTCATCGTAATGCCAAATTCCATAAAATCAGCATAGCGGGCCGGACTTTCATTTTCTTCCCATTTTCCCAAAGGGTCGCATTCCGGCTGATAGAAATTACCTGCGGCTCCCTGCACAGTTCCTTTCTCCGGATCTTCTTCCTCGCCAAGCGCACATTTTCCTTCAAACGTCCATGCTTCTTTCAGACGCTCTCTTGTTCCATATTTCATCAAGAGGAAGCTGTTAAAACGATTTTGTACCTCATCCCGATATGGCTGCATCTCTTCCCGCTGATCCGTTTCCATCGTTCCTTTAATCGCAGAATCTTCATTATTGATCTGAACCGTGATCACCGCCGGATCGTCAATCAGTGCAAGACCTGTATAAGGATTCACATGACAGAGAATCTTTCTGGCATATTCTTTTTGCAGCTCTATCATCCGTTTATTGTACATGGGAAAACGTTTGATGCAGCTTCCCGCATTTCCTGGGTAGTCCAGTCCATCTCCTTCTACAAAATCTCTTGCAACGATAAGATCAATGTGAAGGTAAATACCCCGCTCTTTCAATTTTGCGACAAAATAGTCAAATCGATCCAGACCTTCCGGATGAAATTCTCTCCCGTTTCCTTTTTCATAATCTAAAAGTGGAGCTTCTTTACAGCTGGACCAGCTGCGTGGTTCTTCGCTGATTGGGGCATCTGCTGCATGGAGCCGAATCACATTCACGCCCAGGCTCGCAAAACGTTCCGCCAGTTTCTCTGCGGTTTCATGATCCGGGGTATTTGATCTTGCAGCCACATTAAACCCAAGAAATTTTGCCCTTACACCATCTTCAAAATAAAAATGGCCATTCCTTGTCGTTACAAATCCATGTTTTCCAGCTGGTGCATCCAAAAGATAAGAATAATCGAGAACACCTTTATTTGGATTCGTTTTATTAATTTTAATCGGTTGTCTCATGCGTATGATCCGCCTTTCCTTTTTTCTAATCGCACTTTATCAAAAATGAAAGGAAAGATATTACATAAAAACATACAAAATTATATGTTTTCGTATTGTTATTTTTCTTTTTCCATTTTATACTTTAAATTTGGAAGTGAAGGAATCGTGAATTGCTTTGCAGAAACTTTCAAACGAAAATTTGATCCACTGCATCCCACAGATACCAGGAGAATATCATATGAATTATGTTACTTTTTGTAAAAATTACTATGCCGTTACAGGAATTCCTACGAATCTAATTACTGAAGCAGGAGCTATTTACTCTGCTTTATCAGAACAGCTCCACATCTCAACAGAGAGTCCTTATCCGCTTTATCCATCCGATTATAATCCCGAATTTCGTTTTGCATCTCCCGACATTGTATATGGCTCTGTCCAAATTGAAGCTACTGGTGAATATATCATCTTAGGCCCGGTTTTTTCCGTTCCTGTGACAGATGAGCTCGTCCGCAGTTATATGCATGACTCTGCCACGCCCCTGAAGTACAAGGAAGTAATCGCTGAGGCTCTCGCCTCCATTCCCCGGTTATCACATATCCAATTTTGTCAGCATCTTGTTTTCCTGCATCAATGTGTGAACCACAAGGAAATCAGTGTGTTGAAATTATTGGGACAGCGTGCACCCCAGCAATTGCGGCAGAGCCAGCAGCATTTGAAATCCATTACAGAAAATATGGAAAATAAAAAGATGCATAACACTTACCAGTTTGAATGCGAACTTTTTCAGTTTGTTCAAAACGGAAATGTAAATGCTTTGCAGAATTTTTTGAAGAATAATACATTACAATTAGAAGAAGGCAGACTTGCAAAAACTCCGATTCGCCATGCCAAAAATCTTTTTATCGTGACAGCAATCAAAACCGCTGTTCTTGGTGCCATTCCGGGAGGAGTAGATATTGAAAAAACATATCAGCTTCTGGATCTTTATATTCAGGAATGCGAGGCACTGCAGTCACTGGAAAAAATCCAGGCACTGCAATACTCCATGATTCTGGATTTTTGTCAGCAGGCAGGTGAAACCAAAATCCCTGCTGGAATCTCAAGAGAAGTTTATACCTGTATGAATTTTATCCGTACACATACAAATGAATCCATCTCTGTGAATGATGTCGCGGATTCCATTCAGAAAAGTACTTCCTACACGATGAAAAAATTCAAAACTGAGCTCGGCTTTACCATAGGTGCTTTCATTACAAGATGTAAATTAGAAGAAGCTAAAATGCTTTTAACCTACAGTACAAAAAGTCTGGCTGAAATCAGCAGTTATCTCTGCTTTTCCAGCCAGCCTCATTTTCAGAGTTTATTCAAAAAACAGTATCATATGACTCCTTTAGAATATCGGAAAAAATCCGGTGTAATGGATACTATACGGCTTTAGTTTATCCTTTCCAGAGGCCCATTACAAAAAACTCACCTGCCGTTTTATCTTTTGTATGAAAACAGCAGATGAGGTTTTTGCTAAGAATGAACATCAGTGCAGATGATAAACCAGTTTCACAAACGCCGGATCATCATGGTTTACAATTTCACTGTGTCCGAGATCTTTGTAAAACAGAACATAAAAAAAGCTTTCAATCCTTGTTTCAATCCCTCTGAGTTCATCATACAATCTGTCGTTTCACCCCTTATTTTCTGACATTTCTGTGGAAATATACTTTTTTCTTCCTCCTTCATTGCGAATCTTTCCGGGAAATGCTATAATAGCCAAAGTTGAAAGCGCGAAATCCGAAGCATTTGCAAGCTGCTCCGGAAAAAAAGACCATCCCCCGGACAAAAAGAGAGGGGATATGTCCATCCTACGGGACATAAGAAAGGAGTTATTCTATGCCTTATGATGACGTACAAAAATTTTCAGAGGCAGCCGTAAACAAAGCAAGGCTGCTGAAAGAACACCCGGGGAAATACTTTCTCCGTGCAGTCATGGCCGGTTTCTTTATCGTGGTTGCCATGATTTTCTCCAACGTGGTAGGCAATACGTTCCAGAGTACAGATCCTGCCTGGGGAAAACTGCTTGGCGGTATTGTGTTTGCCATTGCGGTTCTGCTGATCGTTTTTATCGGTGCAGAGCTTTTCACCGGAAACAATCTTGTTATGGCATTTGGGGCCTATGACAAAAAGGTCTCCTGGGCACAGGTTGGAAAAGTATGGCTGGTAAGCTACATCGGAAACTTTGTCGGATGCCTGATTCTCTCCGTAATTTTCGTACTGGCAGGTGCTTCCGGTACTGCCGATTATTACGCAGGATTTATTGGAAATAAACTTTCCATTCCTGCCGGAGAAATGTTTTTCCGTGCCATTCTCTGCAACTTCTTCGTCTGCCTTGCCGTTGCCTGCGGCATGAAATGCAAAAATGAAGTTGCCAAATTTTTCATGATTATACTTTGCATCACCGGATTCGTTGTTGCCGGTTTTGAACACTGCGTTGCCAACATGGCCACCTTTGTTACCGCTGCACTTCTGGTCCCAGGCGGCATTTCTCTGACTGCCGCATTGAAAAGTATGGTCATTGTAACTATAGGAAACGCAATAGGAGGCGGTGTGCTCCTTGCCTGGCCGCTTCGAATGATGAGTGCAGATAAATGACAAAATCTTTATACATTGCGGAAAAACCGAGCGTTGCTCAGGAGTTCGCAAAAGCGTTAAAACAGAATATGCAGCGCAGGGATGGATACTTAGAGTCGGATCAGTCCGTCGTAACCTGGTGCGTCGGTCACCTGGTTACGATGAGCTATCCGGAAAAATATGATCCTGCGTTAAAAAGGTGGAGTCTCGAGACCCTGCCTTTTTTGCCTGAAAACTTCAAATATGAAATTATCCCGGAAGTAAAAAAGCAGTTCACCATTGTGAGTAACCTGCTCCACCGGGAGGATATTGAAACCATTTATGTCTGTACCGACTCCGGGCGTGAGGGAGAATACATCTATCGTCTCGTCGCGCAGATGGCCGGTATCAAAGACAAGAAACAGAAGCGTGTCTGGATCGACTCGCAGACAGAAGAAGAAATCCTGCGCGGTATCCGCGAAGCGAAGGACGAAAGTGAATACGACAATCTTTCGGCATCCGCTTATCTCCGCGCCAAAGAAGATTACCTGATGGGCATTAACTTTTCCCGTCTTCTCTCGCTCAAATACGGAAGCGCTGTCGCATCGTATCTCGGCACTAAATATCAGTCTATTTCCGTCGGCCGTGTTATGACATGTGTGCTCGGCATGGTCGTACGCCGGGAGCGCGAAATCCGCAGCTTTGTGAAAACACCATTCTACCGTGTCATCGCCGGTCTTTCCTTAAATGGACGCAATTTTGAGGGGGAATGGCGCGCCGTAAAAGGCAGCCGCTACTTCAACTCTCCGCTTCTCTATAAGGAGAACGGCTTCCAGAAAAAAGAGGACGCACAGAAACTGATCGAGGAATTAAGCATGCAGAATCCTCTGATCCCGCATGTCCTGAAAATGGAGCGAAAAAAGGAAAATAAAAATGCGCCACTGCTTTACAACCTTGCGGAGCTGCAAAATGACTGTGCCCGCTTTTTCAAAATCAGTCCGGATGAAACGCTGAAAGTTGTTCAGGAGCTTTACGAGAAAAAGCTGGTTACCTATCCGCGAACCGATGCCCGTGTGCTTTCTTCTGCCGTTGCCAGGGAAATCAGCAAAAACCTGCGCGGCCTGCAGCAGTACGGTATCTGCAGCGGCCTTGCAAATGAAATTTTGCAGGGTGAAAGCTGGAAAAAGATTGGTTCCACCCGCTATACAAACGATAAACAGATTACCGATCACTATGCGATCATTCCGACCGGACAGGGCCTTAACAATCTGCGGAACCTCTCGGAACTCTCCGCAAAAGTTTATGAGACAATTGTCCGCCGTTTTCTCGGTATCTTCTATCCGCCGGCGGTCTATCAGAAAGTTGCTCTTGTCACCGAAATCGGCGGCGAGCAGTTTTTCTCCAACTTCCGCGTTCTCGTGCAGGAGGGCTATTTAAAAGCCATGCAGTATTCTTTCTTCCGTAAGAAAGAGGAGGACGATGAGGGCAGAAAGGAGGACGAGACGACTTGCGATCCCTCTTTTCTTGCAGCGCTGTCCCAGCTGCAGAAAGGCAGCGAGCTGAATCTTCTCGGCCTTTCTATCAAGGAAGGAGAAACCTCTCCGCCAAAACGCTACACCTCCGGTTCGATGATCCTTGCAATGGAAAATGCCGGACAGCTCATTGAAGACGAGGAGCTGCGCGAACAGATTAAGGGAAGCGGCATCGGAACAAGTGCGACGCGTGCTGAGATTCTGAAAAAGCTTGTCTTTATCAAATATCTTGCTCTGAACAAAAAGACGCAGGTTATCACCCCGACACAGCTTGGCGAAATGATCTACGACGTCGTACACCAGTCGATCCGCCCGCTTCTGAATCCGGAGCTGACGGCAAGCTGGGAAAAGGGACTTACCTATGTAGCGGAAGGCTCCATTACCTCCGAGGAATATATGGGAAAACTGGAAAACTTTGTGACACGCCACACGGTAAATGTGAAGCAGCTGCGGAATCAGTTCCAGCTAAAGAGCAGCTTTGATGCGTCCGCGCCGTATTACAGAAAAGCCTCCTCCACGCGCTCCCGTACCGGGAAACGTACCGCTGCAGAAGACTCCTCTGCAAAGTCCTATTCCACCGCCGGAAAAAAGGGCGCACAGAACTCCTGAAATGTGGTAAGATAAACAGGAACTAAAACAAGAAAGGATGAATCACACATGAAAGATGCAACCATTTCTGAACTTTATGATTTAACCCAGACCATTGCCGCAAAAATCTTTGAAGGCAAAACGTATCCATGGGAAGTGCTTCCGCTCATTAAAGATTTTATTCTTGAACTCGGCGAAACACTCGATCCGGCAGAATACGAAAAACGCGGCGAAAATGTCTGGATCGCAAAAGATGCCGTGATCGCACCGACCGCTTCCATTAACGGCCCATGCATCATTGGAAAAGGCGCTGAGATCCGTCAGTGTGCCTTTATCCGCGGAAACGCCATCGTCGGCGAAGGCGCTGTCGTTGGAAACTCCACCGAACTGAAAAATGTCATTCTCTTTAATAAAGTACAGGTTCCGCATTACAACTATGTCGGCGACTCTGTTCTTGGATACAAAGCCCATATGGGTGCCGGTTCCATTACTTCCAATGTAAAATCCGATAAGAAGCTCGTTGTTGTCAAAGGCGCAGATGAACAGATCGAAACCGGACTGAAAAAATTCGGTGCGATGCTCGGCGATGAAGTCGAGGTCGGCTGTAACAGCGTATTGAACCCGGGAACGGTTGTCGGAAGAAATTCCAACATTTATCCACTTTCCTGTGTTCGCGGTGTGATCCCGTCAGGTCATATTTTTAAGAATGCGAAAGAAATTGTCAAAAAAATCTGATAATTAAAAAAATTCTCTTTTATCGAGAGAAAACCAAACCGATTGATTTAAAAGACCGCCGGAAATTTTATCGTTTTCCGGTGGTCTTTGCAATTTTTTATCAAAATATGCTGGACGAATGACCAATTTTGTGAGACAATAACCATAGGTCTGTGAACAGGCTGGAAACAGTCCGTTCGAAAGACAAAAGCTCAAATAAGTACATATTTGAAAGGAGTTTAACAATGACTTATTCACACGAAGTAGAAATGATGTGTCCGGTTGCCCAGGGCGTGCATCACGGTGCAGCTCCGATTCCGGAGGAAGCAAAATGGGTAAAAGCAAAAGAAATCAAAGACATTTCCGGATTCACTCACGGTATTGGCTGGTGCGCACCGCAGCAGGGTACCTGCAAACTGACTCTGAACGTAAAAGAGGGCGTTATCCAGGAAGCTCTCGTTGAGACCATCGGATGTTCAGGAATGACTCATTCTGCAGCTATGGCATCTGAGATTCTGCCAGGACTTACCATCCTTGAGGCACTGAATACTGACCTTGTGTGTGATGCTATCAATACTGCTATGAGAGAGCTCTTCCTGCAGATCGTTTACGGAAGAAGCCAGAGTGCATTCTCCGAGGACGGACTGGTTGTAGGCGCAGGCCTGGAAGACCTTGGTAAAGGACTTCGTTCCCAGGTTGGTACCATGTACGGAACTCTTGCAAAAGGACCTCGTTACCTGGAGATGACCGACGGTTATGTAACAGGTATCGCTCTGGATGCAGATGATGAGATTATCGGTTACAAATTCATCAACTTCGGAAAGATGATGGACTTCATCAAAGCCGGCGATGATGCAAACACAGCTTTCGAAAAAGCAAGCGGACAGTACGGACGTGTTGCTGATGCTGTTAAGATCGTTGACCCGAGAAAAGAGTAATCAGATAATTTAGGAGGATAGAAAAATGGCTTTATTTGAATCATATGAAAGAAGAGAGAAACAGATTCTGGCTAAGCTTGCTGAGTACGGAATCAACTCCATCGAAGAAGCTGCAGAAGTTACAAAAGCTGCTGGCCTTGATGTATACAAAATGATCGAAGGCATTCAGCCAATCTGCTTCGAGAATGCAAAATGGGCTTACACTGTAGGCGCAGCAATCGCAATCAAAAAAGGATGCCGCAAAGCTTCTGAAGCTGCTGCAGCAATCGGTGAGGGACTTCAGTCCTTCTGTATCCCGGGTTCTGTAGCAGATCAGCGTAAAGTTGGTCTTGGCCATGGTAACCTTGGTAAAATGCTTCTGGAAGAGGACACCGAGTGCTTCGCATTCCTGGCTGGACATGAGTCCTTCGCAGCTGCTGAGGGTGCTATCGGTATCGCTGAAAAAGCAAACAAAGTACGTCAGAAACCTCTGCGTGTTATCCTGAACGGTCTTGGAAAAGACGCTGCTCAGATCATCGCTCGTATCAACGGCTTTACTTATGTAGAGACTGAGTATGACTACTACACCGGAGAACTGAAAGAAGTATTCAGAAAAGCATACTCCGATGGACCGCGTGCGAAAGTTAACTGCTACGGCGCTAACGACGTTCGTGAAGGCGTTGCTATCATGTGGAAAGAGAACGTTGACGTTTCCATCACCGGAAACTCCACCAACCCGACTCGTTTCCAGCATCCAGTTGCAGGTACCTACAAAAAAGAGCGTATCGAAGCTGGTAAAAAATACTTCTCCGTTGCTTCCGGCGGTGGTACAGGACGTACTCTTCACCCGGACAACATGGCAGCAGGTCCTGCTTCCTACGGTATGACCGATACTATGGGACGTATGCATTCTGACGCTCAGTTTGCAGGTTCTTCTTCTGTACCGGCTCACGTAGAAATGATGGGTCTGATCGGCGCAGGAAACAACCCAATGGTTGGTATGACTGTTGCTGTAGCTGTTGCTGTTGAAGAGGCAGCAAAAGCTGGCAAATTCTAAGATTAGCCAAACTTTGCGTAAATAAAATTATTTGAGCAAAAAAGAAGCGCCGCGGGAATTTTCCCGTATGGCGCTTCTTTTTTGCTGCTTTCGATATCCTGCAAAGTTGGGCGTGCAGATTGCAGGAACGATGTTTCAAACACATGCTATATTCTTTTGATCCATGCACAAAAAACGCCTCTGAACCCAAAACGTTTCAGAGGCGTTTTTTATATCATTCTAAGCATTATTTTGCAGCGATAAACTTCTTTGCAACCAGTGTCTCTGCACAAAGTACTGCTCCGCCTGCTGCGCCGCGGACCGTGTTGTGGGACAGACCTACGAATTTCCAGTCGTAGATGGAATCCTCTCTTAAACGGCCTACGTTGATTCCCATACCGTTCTCGTAGTTGACATCCAGTGTTACCTGCGGACGGTTATCTTCTGTCATGTAACGGATGAACTGTTTCGGTGCGCTTGGCAGATTCAGCTCCTGCGGAAGGCCTTTGAAGTTCTCCAGTTTCTCGATGAGCTGCTCTTTCGTTGGTTTCTTGCGGAACTTAACGAAAACAGCTGCGGTATGTCCGTTTAATACCGGTACACGGATGCACTGGCAGGTGATCTTCGGCTCGGTTGCTTTTACGATCACGCCGTTCTCGATTTTACCCCAGATACGAAGCGGCTCCTGCTCGCTCTTCTCTTCTTCTCCGCCGATGAACGGGATGATGTTTCCTTCCATCTCCGGCCAGTCTTTGAAGGTTTTTCCTGCTCCGGAAATTGCCTGGTATGTGGTTGCAACCACTTCATATGGCTCGAACTCTTTCCATGCCGTTAATACCGGTGCATAGCTCTGGATTGAGCAGTTCGGTTTTACAGCGATAAAGCCTCTTTTGGTTCCCAGACGTTTTTTCTGAAACTCGATAACATCGAAGTGCTCCGGGTTGATTTCCGGAACTACCATCGGAACATCCGGTGTCCAGCGGTGTGCGCTGTTGTTGGAAACAACCGGTGTCTCGGTCTTTGCATATGCTTCTTCAATCGCTTTGATCTCATCTTTCGACATATCAACAGCGGAAAATACAAAATCTACGGTAGATGCCACATGCTCTACATCATTTACATTCATCACAACGAGCTTTTTCACTGCTTCCGGCATTGGAGTATCCATTTTCCAGCGTCCGCCGACTGCTTCCTCGTATGTTTTTCCGGCACTTCTCGGACTTGCTGCCAGGGTCACAACTTCAAACCACGGATGGTTCTCCAGCAGAGAAATAAATCTCTGACCTACCATACCGGTTGCTCCTAAAATTCCTACTCTCAATTTCTGCTCCATTGGTTTCATCTCCTTGTTCTTCTGTGGCGTACATTTGTGCGTCTCATGTCATACTATACCAATTTTTTCAAAATTGCAACTGTTTTTTCAATTTTCCTGTAAATATTTTTTATTCTGCTCGATGACAGCCAGCATCGCATCTGCTCCCGGCGCACCGATCGTGTTGCGTCGTTCTACGCAGTTCTTCATGCTGATGGCATCATAAATATCATCCTCGAAGACCGGGCTGATCGCTTTGTACTCTTCGAGTTTCATATCATCAAGGGAGATTCCTTTGTCAATGCAGTACAGAACGAGACGGCCGACAATGCCATGTGCATCGCGGAACGGAACGCCTTTTCCAACAAGGTAATCAGCTGCGTCCGTTGCATTCGTGAAACCGTTCTTTGCACTGTTCTCCATGCGGTCTTTTTTGAAGTGCATGGTAGAAAGCATGCCATTGAACAGAGCCAGGCATCCTTTTACGGTGTCGATGGCATCGAAGGTCAGCTCTTTATCCTCCTGCATATCTTTGTTGTACGCCAGCGGGATTCCCTTCATAGTGGTGAGCATTGACATCAGAGCTGCGTAAACGCGGCCTGTTTTTCCTCGAACAAGCTCTGCGATATCCGGATTCTTTTTCTGCGGCATGATACTGCTTCCGGTGCTGTATGCGTCGTCGATGTCCACAAACTGGTACTCATTGGTATTCCAGATGATGATCTCCTCGGAGAAGCGGGAAAGATGCATCATAATCGTAGAAAGAGCACTGAGGAGCTCAATGACATAGTCACGGTCGGATACGGAATCCATGCTGTTTAAGGTCGGGCCGTCAAAGCCGAGCAGCTCTGCTGTGTAAGCGCGGTCCAACGGATACGTCGTTCCAGCCAGCGCACCGGAACCGAGCGGACAGTAATTCATTCTCTTGTAGATGTCTGCAAGGCGGCCTCTGTCGCGGCGGAACATTTCAAAATATGCGCCCATGTGATGTGCCAGTGTGATCGGCTGTGCTTTCTGCAGATGGGTGAATCCCGGCATATAGGTGTGAATGTTCTCTTCCATGATTTTTTCAAGTGTTACCAGCACCTCTTTGACGAGTGCATCAATCTCGGTGATCTCATCGCGGACATAAAGTTTCATATCGAGGGCTACCTGGTCATTGCGGCTTCTTCCGGTGTGCAGCTTCTTTCCGGCGTCTCCGATGCGGTCGATCAGGTTTGCCTCCACGAAGCTGTGGATATCCTCATATTCGCTGGTGATTTCCAGTTTTCCGCTCTCTACATCGGCAAGAATCCCCTCCAGTCCTGCAAGAATCTGGTCTCTCTCCTCTTCTGTCAGGATGCCCTGTTTTGCCAGCATCTTTACATGTGCCATGCTGCCTTTGATGTCCTGTTTATAGAATTTCTGATCAAAGCTGATGGATGCATTAAAATTATACACTAACTTGTCGGTCTCTTTTGTGAACCGTCCGCCCCATAACTGTGCCATTTTCATTCCTCTTTTCCTGTAAGTTTTTTAAATTATCATGCATTATTATACAAGCATCCAACCTTCCTTTGCAAGTCAAATCACCTACTTTCCCGAATTTCGGCGTTTTGTGTAGTTTTTTTCCAGCCAGCCCAAGATGCCGTACAATCCTGCCGCAACGAGGCAGAGGATCAGGATGGACAGGATTACCCAGTCAAGTCTGAACAGATTTGCCCACCTTTTTGCGGCAGAGACGCTCGTCAGCCGCCCGATTTGCCGCTATCCAGAGCTCTTCAGAGACGATAGCAGGAATTTTCCCCGCATAGACGTACTGCCCGCCCGGCGGTGTAGGGAGCGTTTTTCCGGTGTTAAAATCGTAATGCTTCTTGTTCATGACTACGGTGCCTTTATTCATGGGATTCCGCACCATGCGGATAATGTCTGTTCCAGAGAATGGTTTTCCGGCGCGGCTGCGGACGCCCTCCGCTGCCAGAACCGCCGCAATTTTCCGTCCGCCGAGACCGTCTGCACAGAGTTCGTACATACGGCGCTTCACTGCGGCCTCCTCCGGGATGATCTCAATCGCTCCGTCTGCCGTCCGCCGGTAACCATAACTTTTTGAGGTCAGCACCGGCTTTCCATTATTCTGCTGCCGTTTCTGGTGCGCCAGATTCATCTTCTTGCTCAGCTCCCGGCTGTACTCCTCCGCCAGAATCGCCTTAATGCCGGTCAGAAGCGCGTCTTCCGGCGAATAGAATGTGTTCTCCAGATAAAAATACAGCCGCTTTCCGGCGCAGTTTAAGCGGTCTGCGAACAGATACCAGTCCCGCGTGTTCCGCATCAGGCGGTCCTGCGACTTGATTACGACGACATCAAACCGGTTCTGCTCGAGATCCTCGTACAGGCGGTTATATTCCCGTCTGCCCTTCCGGCTCGTACCGGAGCGGCTCTCCACGTAGGCATCCACAAGCCTCCATCCTCTTGCCCGGATTGCCTCTTCCGCCTCCGCCGCCTGCCTTACCAGCGCATCCTTCTGGTTTTCCTCCTCGGTGCTGCACCTTGCATAATAAACCGCACTCAGCTTCTCCTCTTCCATCTCCTGTCTCACTTTCCAGATGCTTCTCTTTACTATATAGAAAAAAGGACCGGAAAGTTCCGACCCTCTTTTTATAATTTCTTTTACGGATTGCACCGTCCGCACGGCTCATAGCCTTCGGCAATCAGGTCCTCGCGCGGTCCCTGATATGTCGCCTTGTTTTCATCCTTAATCGAGCTGACGCTGGAGCATGACGGCAGGTGGAATTTCATGCTGGATGTGTTCATGACATATTCCTGCTGATCCGTCATCGTTCCGCTGCTTTCGCTTAACGTGCTGTCTCCCGTTGCATAATTAATTGAGATGCCCGGCTGATTGTTGTATGCGAAGATATGGAAGGAAATGCCCTCGCCGTCATCTTCCATGGAAAGTGCCTCCATCTCCACACCGTCCGCTACAAGGTTGTCCCCGGTAAAAATTGGTGTAACGCGGTACAGCACATGGTTTCCGGTCTCTTTGACGTAGTCGGCAACCATGTTTTCAAACGGCAGCATGCCCTCGACATTCAGATAACGTGTTCCAGTGATCAGATTCTTCTCGTTTGCATTCTCACCGGTCAGCTGGTATCCGATCAGATGGCAGCGGTTGTACAGATATTTACCTTCCACCTGATCGTATTTTACCGTATGCCAGCCCGTCGGCTTTACCTGGCCGATCGCGCCGCGCTTCTCCGTCGGCATCAGATCCTGGCCAATATTCGCCTCTGCCACGCCGCATCGTCCCAGGCTGTCCAGATCGCTGTAATGCTCGTACGACTCGGTCGTCTTTTCCTCATCGGTAAAATCCGGCTCATTTCCGTTTAAAACGACATACGGTTCACCGGAAAACTCCGGAACATCAAGAACTGAAACGGCCGTCGGTGCCTGATCGGTAATCTGGGATTCCGTCATCGTATAAGCGGCCGTAACCTCCGAACCGGAATCTGCTCTCTCCGTCGAGAGAAGATCCTGCGCCTCACAGCCGGTCAGTGTCAGAGCAAGAAGCGCCGCCAGCAGCAGAAGCTGTTTTCTTAGTTTTTTCATTTCTCATATACCTCTTTCGTTATTTTCTCATGGGAATAGCCTGCAAACTCCTCCTCGGACACTTTATTCCATTTGGAAAGATCCAGGTCGAATTTCCGGTCAGACGGATAATGCCGGTTCCACCAGAAAACGATGATTTTCTCTATCTTCGCTTCCACAGCCTGCAGTCCCGTATTCTCCACAAAGCAGTATTCTCCTTCGCCTGCCTGCTCCAGAAAATCTGCCGCCGCCTGAAGTGTTACCTTCCCACTCTCCTTCTGCTCCGCGAACAGCTTTTCCGAAGCCGGATTCATCCAGAGCGTTTTCCCCTCACACAGTTCGCAGATTTTTTCCGTTACCACGCGGTCCCGCGAAACGCGTCGTCCGCCAAACTGCATTCCTCTTCGTTCTTCCAGACATACGATTCCAATCATCTGTCATCCTCCCTTCTCTTGCGTGTGCATATCTGAACACCTGACTGCCGTAGATAATCAGATAGCCAAGCCCCTCTCTTGCCCCGATAAACTCTCCGATTACAACACCGACGAGGCACAGGCCGATGTTGACCTTCCACACGGCGAGCAGCCCCGGAAACGACCACGGCAGCACGACGCGGAACAGCATATCCTTCTTCGTTCCGCCGAGTGTTGCAATCAGGCGGAGCATATCCGGCTCCACACTCTGAAAGCTGCTGTAAATGCTGATCACCGAGCCGAATATCGCAACGGAAATGCCGGCCGTGATGATCGTTTTCACGTTTGCCCCCATCCACACAATGAGAAGCGGGGCGAGCGCCGATTTCGGCAGGCTGTTCAGGACTACCAGGTACGGCTCCATCACCGCAGAAAAGCGCGGAAAGAGCCACAAAAGCACAGCGAACGCCATGCCAAGTGCCGAGACGAGCAGAAAGCTGATTCCCGTCTCATACACCGTGATCCCGATATGGCGCAGAAGGTTCTGCTCCGTCAGCAGGGTCACGAACGTTTTTCCCACCCGCACAGGGCTGGAAAAGATAAACGGATCGATCCATCTCAGATCCGCCGCCACCTCCCATAATACCAGAAAACTGACGAGAAGCAAAGCCCGAAACACCCGCACCTGCTCCCGTTCTCTTTTTTTCTGCCGGAGATACGTCCTCTGAAAGCTGCTCTCCGGCGTTTTTGCCTGCTCACGCATTTTCATTCAGCTCCTTCCAGATGGCATTGAAATACGTTTTAAATTCCGGCGCACTGCGCGCTTTCATCGGCGTGCGCTCCTCCATCGCAAACCGGATCGGAATCTTTTTTTTCACATATGCCGGCCGTGCCGCCAGAACAATCACACGGTCCGCCATGCTGATGGCCTCCGAAATATCGTGTGTCACGAGAATTGCTGTCTTTCCCTCTTTTTTGATGATCTTTCCGATATCATCACAGACGTTCAGCCTCGTCTGGTAGTCGAGAGCGGAGAACGGCTCGTCAAGCAGCAGAAGATCCGGCTCCATCGCCAGTGTACGGATCAGTGCCGCCCTCTGCCGCATACCGCCGGAAAGTTCGGACGGACGGGCATTGGAAAAGGATTTCAGGCCGTATGTCTCCATCATCTCCCCGACTTTTTCTTTCCGCTCGGGTGTCAGCGTGCGCGAAATCTCAAGGCCCAGCAGAACGTTGCTGTAGATGGTCCGCCATTCAAACAGGTGGTCTCTCTGCAGCATGTAGCCGATATGGAGATCCGCCTCCGTGATCGGCCGTCCGCGGCTCAGCAGAGTTCCCGCCTCCGGCTTTAAAAGACCGGAAATCAAGTTCAGGATCGTGCTCTTTCCGCAGCCGCTCGGTCCGACAAGAGCAACAAATTCCCCCGTTTTTACCGAAAAGGTCAGATCGCACAGCGCCGGTGTTTCTCCTTTCATGGTGTGATAGGACAGTGATATATGCTCTAATGACAGGATTTGATCATCCATTTTTTTGCATCCTCCTCTATCTATAAGATATCATATGCAGCTTGCATCCCAGCCGCGCTGAGGCTATAATAGAAAGGATTGAAAGATACCAGGAGGTTTGAAGATACATTATGGCCAATAAAAGAAATTACCAGAAGGAGCTGGATGCGAAGATTGCAGGACTTCACGGTGAAGTTCCGACCTTGCTGCTGCACAGCTGCTGTGCGCCGTGCAGCAGTTACGTGCTGGAATATCTGTCGCAGTATTTTTCCATTACGCTCTTTTACTATAATCCCAACATCTATCCGCCGACGGAGTACGAGCACCGCGTGGAGGAACAGCAGCGTCTGATCCATTCTCTTCCCGCCGTGCATCCGATTTCCTTCTGCCCCGGCCCGTACGATTCTGACCGGTTCTATAAACTGACACGCGGGATGGAAAATGTGCCAGAGGGCGGCGAGCGCTGTTTTGTCTGCTATGAAATGCGGCTCCGCGAAGCGGCCGAAATGGCAAAGCAGCTCAAACTCGACTATTTTACAACAACCCTCTCCATCAGCCCGCTGAAAAACGCGGAAAAGCTGAATGAAATCGGAGAACGGCTTGCCGCCGAATACGGGATCCCATATCTCAATTCAGATTTCAAGAAACGGGGCGGCTACCAGCGTTCCATCGAACTTTCCCATGAATACGGCCTCTACCGCCAGGACTACTGCGGCTGCGTCTTTTCCCGCCGGGAACGCGACGCACGGGTGGCAGCACAGGAAAATGGCAACAGCTGATGTGCTCTTTGAAGTGTCCGGCCAAAAGCTCCGTCAGGATATGCTGTACGAACTGATTTTCCTGAAACTTGTAACAGCAAACGCCCTTTGCAGCAGATCTTTTTCCTGCAAAGGGCGTTCGTATTTATGTCATATTTCTCATGATACCAGAAAACCCGCAGAACCTTACGTCCTGCGGGTTTCTAAAGAATAAGCCGAAAATCAGATTCGAACTGACGACCCCTTCATTACGAGTGAAGTGCTCTACCGGCTGAGCTATTTCGGCCTGTGAAATTCATTTTCTGAATGACACAATCATTATTATACCGTATTTTTTTGAAATTGCAAGCATTTTTTTGAAATTTATGAATCTTTTTCTAAAATTTGTTCCGCCCCACTGATTTCCCGCCGTTTCCATCCCTGTTGTTTTCACCTCCCTGGCGCAAATTTTATGCATAAACTTTGTCCTTACTTTCAAAAATTAAGGAAAACCATCCCTTTTCCTTATAAAAATTAATGTATTTTGAAAGAAAAGCATTGACAACCGCCAAAAAAGTAAGTATAGTTTTTAACTAAAGGAAGAAAGGGGCTGTTGTCATGACCATGCAATACGATAATCTGGAAGACAAGCTCAGTCAGCTTGTAGAGTATACGAAAGATTCCGGAAAGATTGATTTATCTTTATACACTGAGTACGATGTAAAACGGGGACTGCGTGATTCCACTGGTAAAGGTGTTCTCACCGGCCTGACCGAAATTTCCGATGTTATCGGCTTCGATATTGATGAGCGCACCGGCGAAAAAGTTCCGACCGATGGCCGTCTCTATTTTCAGGGCTATAACGTCGCAGATCTGATCAAAGGTATGGAAGGACGACGCTTCGGTTTTGAAGAGATTACCTATCTTCTTCTGTTCGGTTCTCTTCCAACGGAACCGCAGTTAAATGATTTCAACGAAATTTTAAGTATCTACCGCGAGCTGCCGGACACTTTTGTCCGCGACGTTGTCATGAAGGCAACCAGCAAAAACATGATGAATACTCTGCAGCGCTGTGTGCTGACCCTGTATTCCTACGACGAAAAGCCGGATGACATTTCCATTCCGAACGTCCTCCGCCAGGCTTTGAGTCTGATCGCCAAAATGCCGCTGATCGCCGTTTACGGCTACCATGCATACCGCCACTACCACGAAAACCAGAACCTGATCATCCGAAATCCGAAACCGGAGCTGTCGATGGCTGAAAACATTCTGCAGATGCTTCACCCGGATGGAGAATACACTGCTCTGGAGGCAAAGGTTCTCGATGTTGCGTTAATTCTTCACGCAGACCACGGCGGCGGAAATAACTCAACATTTACGACACACGTTGTCTCCTCCTCCGGAACCGATACCTACTCTGCTGTTGCGGCTTCTTTAAGTTCCTTAAAAGGACCGCGCCACGGCGGTGCCAACTTGAAGGTTATGGAGATGTTTGAAAATATTGAAGAGAATGTTACAAACTGGGAAGACGAAAACGAACTGCGCACCTACCTGACCAAAATGCTTGATCGTGAAACATTCGATGGAACGGGTCTTATCTATGGTATGGGCCATGCTGTTTATACCCTGTCCGATCCACGTTGTGTGATTCTGAAAGAATATGCAAAGAAGCTTTCCGCTGAGAAGCACCGCGAGAAAGAATTTGCTCTCTATGAGTCTGTAGAACGCATTGCCGGCGAGTGTATCGCCAGAAAGCGCCGTCTGCTCAAACCAGTCTGTGCAAATGTTGATTTCTACAGCGGTTTCGTCTACACAATGCTTGGCCTTCCAAAAGAGCTCTACACCCCGATCTTTGCTATCTCCCGTATCTCCGGCTGGTCCGCACACCGGATCGAAGAGCTTGTCAACGAAGGAAAGATCATCCGTCCGGCTTATAAATATGTCGGTCATCATCGTCCGTACGTTGCCATTGAAAGAAGAACCCCAAGAAAGACTTCCCACAGTTTTTCAAATAACTAAAAAATTATGCGAAAAGGACACCTGCCCCGTACCGTTCTGGTATCGGGCAGGTGTCCTTTTATTGCCAAGTGATCTCTCGAAAAACCCGCGGAGCGTGCTTCTCATGGTTATAAACAAAACTCTGCGTTATACCCGGATCTTTGTTCCCTTGGTGTCTCGTTTTGCCAGCTTAATCTTCGCTGTCAGAGAAATCTCTTTGTCGTGATACGTGATCGTGTAATCCATCCGGCTTGCCAGCAGATACGCATGCTCTACCGCGTCGTCCTCTGCCATACGGATACCACGCACACCAACGGCTGCTTTTTTCTTCTCCGGCACTTCACTCGTAAGGAAGCGCAGGAAGACACCGTTTTTCGTCTGCAGAACCACATACTCCTGCTCCTGGCAGACCTCGGCAAGAATCAGACGGTCCTCCTCGGATGAAAGCTTCGTCGCCGCGATCGTTCGTTTTACGACATCAAACTCGGATCCATCGACAAGTTTTACCATACCGGCCGCGCTGACGAACAGCAGCTTATTGTTCTTGATATTTTCCAGTGCATCGACGTAAATCATCTGCTCCTTCTGGCTGCTGTAATTTCCAAGGTTGTCGATCGGCGTTCCCTTGTCACGGAATCTTCCATACGGGATGTCCATTACTTTGATGCTGTGCATCATGCCAAGATCCGTAAAGACGCAGATCTTATCGGTGTTTTTGCACTGGAACACATATTTGTTCTCGTTGTGCACAGCCTCTTTGTTCCGCTCGTAAGCAGACGTATCGATCGTCTTCGCATAACCGAAGCGGTCCATCAGGAAGACAACATCCATCTCCTCGACCTTCGGCTCCTCAAGAACAATCGCCTCAGCATTTTCAATCGCCGTTTTCCGCTTGTGGCCGTACTCTTTTTTTATCTGCGTCAGATCTTCCATAATAACTTCCGACATCGAGTCGTAATGATTTAAGATATCCTCGTACTTCGTAATCTTCGCCACAGTCGCCTCATGATCTTTTAAGAGTGCTTCCACTTCCAGTCCGATCAGTTTCTGCAGACGCATCTCCAGAATCGCCGTTGCCTGGCGTTCCGTAAAGCAGAGCTGTGCTGCCATACGCTCACTTGACTTTGATTTGAAGCGGATACCATCGGTCACACCCATAATCAGACACTCTTTGACCTGCTTCTGTGTCTTGCTTCCGCGCAGGATCTCAATGATCAGATCGATCACATCGCATGCCTTGATCAGACCTTCCTGCACCTCGCGGCGCTCCATCTCTTTGCGGAGAAGGTTCTGGTATTTGCGGGTTGCCACTTCAAACTGGAAATCAACGTGATGCTCGATCACCTGTTTAAGGCTTAACGTCTCCGGTCTTCCATCTGCCACGGCGAGCATGTTGACACCGAACGTATCTTCCAGACGTGTTTTCTTGTACAGCAGATTCGTGATCCGCTCCACATCTGCGCCTTTTTTCAGTTCGAGCACGATGCGTGTTCCTTCTTTCGAGGACTGGTTGGAAATGTCGACGATTTCCGGCGCTTTCTTGCTCTCCACAAGCCCCGCCACATCGTTCAGGAACTTTCCGATGTTCGCACCGATCATCGGGTACGGAATTTCGGTGATCACAAGATACTGCTTTCCGTTTCTGCCTTTCTCCACTTCCACTTTTCCGCGGATTTTAATCTTTCCGACACCTTTTTCGTAGATCGACAGCAGGTCATCCTGATTGACGACAATACCGCCGGTCGGGAAATCCGGTCCTTTGATGTATTTCATCAGACCTTTAACGGTGATGTCGTTGTTTTTCATGTAGGCCTTGACCGCATCCACAATCTCACACAGGTTGTGCGGCGGAATGCTTGTTGCCATACCGACAGCGATACCGTCTGCGCCATTCAACAGAAGGTTCGGCACGCGCACCGGCAGAACAGACGGCTCTTTTTCCGTCTCGTCGAAGTTCGGTACGAAATCGACAACGTCTTTGTCGAGATCCTTTAAATAGACCTCCTGTGTAATTTTCTGCAGTCTCGCCTCGGTATATCGCATTGCAGCGGCACCGTCACCCTCAATCGACCCGAAGTTTCCGTGACCGTCCACAAGCGGCTGCCCTTTTTTGAAATCCTGTGCCATTACGACAAGAGCATCGTAAATGGAACTGTCGCCGTGCGGATGGTATTTACCCATCGTATCGCCGACGATACGCGCGCACTTTCGGAACGGCTTGTCGTACTGGATGCCGAGCTCATACATGTCATACAGAGTACGGCGCTGTACCGGCTTTAAACCGTCCCGCACGTCCGGAAGCGCTCGGGAAATGATGACGCTCATCGCATAATCAATATAAGATTTCTGCATGACCTCAGAATATTCGGTCCGTATAATCTGATCTTCTGATTTTTCTTTCATCTTCCTTTGTCCTTCCTGTTAAATATCCAGCTCTGCATCGGTTGCATGCTCATAAATAAATGCTTTCCGCGGCGGAACCTCGGTTCCCATCAGTACTTCCGTCACATCGGAGGCCATACGGGCATCCTCGATCTCCACACGCTTCAAAAGTCTCGTCTCCGGATTCAGTGTCGTCTCCCAGAGCTGCTCCGGGTCCATCTCGCCAAGACCTTTGTAGCGCTGCAGCGTAAATTTTTCTTTGTGTGTCTTTCTGTATTTTTCCAGTGCTTTGTCGTCGTACAGATACTCTTCTTTTCCGCGGGACGGCATTGCCTTGTAAAGAGGCGGCATCGCGATATAGACATGTCCCTCGTAGATCAGCTCCGGCATGAAACGGTAGAACAGTGTCAGCAGCAGCGTTGAAATATGCGCACCGTCGACATCGGCATCTGCCATGATGATAATTTTATCGTAACGGAGCTTTGTGATATCGAAGTCGTTGCCGTAACCCTCGGAAAAGCCGCAGCCGAATGCATTGATCATGGATTTGATCTCGGCATTTGCCAGAACTTTATCAATAGAAGCCTTCTCTACGTTCAGAATCTTACCGCGGATCGGCAGAATCGCCTGGAAATTACGGTCACGCGCCGTCTTTGCGGAACCACCCGCAGAATCTCCCTCGACGATAAAGATCTCGCACAGCGACGGATCCTTTTTCTCGCAGTTTGCCAGTTTGCCGTTCGTATCAAACGAATATTTCTGCTTGGTCAGCATATTTGTCTTGGCTTTTTCTTCGCTTCTACGGATTTTGGCAGATCGCTCAGCGCAGGCAAGAACATTTTTCAGCACTTCGAGATTGCGGTCGAAATACAGCGGAATCTCCTCGCCCGTTACTTTTCCGGCGGCCTTTGCCGCATCCGGGTTGTCCAGCTTCGTTTTTGTCTGGCCCTCGAACCGCGGATCCGGGTGCTTGATCGAAATAACAGCGGTCATACCGTTTCGGATATCCGATCCCGTAAAGTTATTGTCTTTTTCTTTTAAGACACCGATCTCTCTGGCATAGCTGTTCATAATCGTCGTAAAGGTCGATTTGAAACCGGAAATATGGGTACCGCCCTCAGCGTTGTAGATATTATTACAGAAGCCGAGCACGTTTTCCTGGAATTCGTTGATATACTGGAACGCACATTCTACGGTAATGCCCTCAGATTCCCCTTTGAAATAAATCGGATCGTGGATTGCCTCTTTGTTCTTATTCAGATCGCGCACAAAACCAACAATGCCATCCGGCTCGTGATACGTCAGGTGCTCCTCTTTTCCATCGCGCAGATCGGAAAAATAAATGGTAAGCGCCGGGTTCAGATATGCAGTCTCATGGAGACGGCTTTTGACCTCTGTTGCGGAAAAACGCGTTTTCTCAAAGATTTCCGGATCCGGCAGGAAGTTGATGCGGGTTCCGCTGTTCTTCGTTTTTCCGATCTTCGGCAGCAGCCCATCCTCATCGAGTTCCTGTACGGCAACACCTCGTTCGTAGCGGTCGTGGTAAACCCAGCCGCCGAGGCTGACCTGTACGTCAAGATAGGTGGAAAGCGCATTGACAACCGAAGAACCGACACCGTGCAGACCGCCGCTTGTCTTGTACGCATTGTTGTCGAATTTACCGCCGGCGTGCAGGGTTGTAAAAACGAGACGCTCCGCCGGAACGCCTTTTTCATGCATGCCGACCGGGATTCCGCGGCCGTTGTCGGTCACGGTCGCCGAGCCGTCTGCTTCAAGTGTTACGTGAATGGTGTCGCAGTAGCCCGCAAGATGCTCGTCCACCGCATTGTCTACAATTTCATAAATCAGATGATTCAGGCCTTTCCGCGAGGTACTTCCGATATACATACCAGGGCGCTTACGCACTGCTTCGAGACCTTCCAGCACGGAAATACTGCTGGCATCATACGTTTCTTTTTTTGGCATAACTGTTCTATCCTCACTTATGTGTTACTGTCTTTTTCTCTTAAAAATACTTCTGTCTGTCCCCTTTTGGGGCACAGTATTTTATTATATCATTTTTCTTCCCGGAATAGCAAGATTTTCTTTAGAAGAAAGAATCTCCTCCGTTCATCAGCTCCTTAAAAGAAGTCACGTAGCGGTCTGCTTCCTGCTCCATCTTTGCGCGGTTTCCTTCCCCGCTTCTGTCATACACGCCCACAGCCGCAAATCCGCCCATTTTGGCGCCGCGGATTCCCGCTAGGATATCTTCATATACCACACACGTTTCCGGCGGAAGAGACAGCTTTTCAGCCGCTTTCTCGTAGATATCCGGAAAGCCCTTGCCGCGCTTTACTTCCGAGACGGTGACAAATGCTTTAAAACACTCATAAATCCCATTTCTCTTTAAGGCCGGCTCATACAGCTCCGGGCTCGATGAGGTAGCAACCGCCATGCGGATTCCTTTTTCTTTTAAATAGCGGAGATATTCTGCTGCCCCGTCTTTTAACTCCACTTCATACGTATAGGCGTCGACCGCCATCTGATGCCACTCCTGAATCAGCTCTTCCGGCGTTTCCGGAAAGCCGAACCGTCTGATCGTGTAGCGGGCAGCCTCCAGAAAGCCGAGCGGTGTAATCGCCTCCTGATAATCCGGCGGAACCTCAAGTCCTCTCTTCTTTAAAAATGCAACATCGATGTCATCCCAGACCCACATCGAGTCGAGCAGTGTTCCGTCCAGATCAAAAATGGCTCCTTTGTACTGTTTCATTTGTCTTCTCCTTCTCTATTCTAATCTTTTTTCTTTCTTTTTAGAACGTATTTCTGTTTTTCTTAGAACATTTGTTTGTTTTATCATACCATAACTGGCAAAAAATGCAAGTAAAATGCGAATTTCGCTACTTTTTGAAATTTTTTAAATTTTTTTCAAAAAAACACTTGCATTTTCTCCAGACATCGTGTATTATAAGCGAGTACGGTTCGTTGGTCAAGAGGCTAAGACGTCGCCCTCTCACGGCGAAAACAGGGGTTCGATTCCCCTACGAACTGCTGAAGGTTTTGCAGAATCCCTTCTCTTTAAAAATTCTGTTCTATATCATACGGTTCGTTGGTCAAGAGGCTAAGACGTCGCCCTCTCACGGCGAAAACAGGGGTTCGATTCCCCTACGAACTGCTGAAGGTTTTGCAGAATCCCTTCTCTTTAAAAATTCTGTTCTATATCATACGGTTCGTTGGTCAAGAGGCTAAGACGTCGCCCTCTCACGGCGAAAACAGGGGTTCGATTCCCCTACGAACTGTTTTGAAGCGGAGCCTGTGCGGCTCCGTTTTTTGTTGCTTTGCATCCTGTCTATTTGAAAAAGCCCGGCAGCTTTCCTGTCGGACTTTTTATTTTATCATTCTCTATTCTTTTCAGCTTCACTCTGCGTAAATCTTAACCAGCTCTTTCAGCATTGCCACCGCCAGTTCCATTCCCTCGACGGTAATGTGCTCATACGGTCCATGATACGCATATCCACCGGTTCCAAGGTTCGGGCACGGCAGACCCATGAAGCT
This sequence comes from Blautia sp. AM29-29, assembly GCF_003480555.1. Taxonomy (NCBI): domain Bacteria; kingdom Bacillati; phylum Bacillota; class Clostridia; order Lachnospirales; family Lachnospiraceae; genus Blautia; species Blautia sp. AM29-29. Next base: position 13,446 of record NZ_QUJD01000020.1, on the reverse strand, counting down.
TAAGCGCGCACCGTCTGTACCGCCGCGGATCGGAAGAATGATTGGCTCCATGCCGGCTCTTCTGGCTGCCTCTTCTGCATTTTCAATCAGATGGTAGCAGGGACGAATCTTCTCGGACATATTGCGGTACTGCTCTTTGATCTCCAGCTTTACGGTTCCTGCCCCGTATTTTTCATTCATCTCTTCTTCAATCCGGCGCAGATTCTCTTCTTTTGCTGCAAACTTCTCTGCATCGTGATCACGGATGATATATTCCGACTCGGCATGTGCTACATCACCGCTCATTCCGGTCAGGTGATAGAAGCCTTCGTATCCGTCTGTGTTTCTCGGAGACTCTGCTTCCGGCAGGAGAGACTGAATCTCGCTCGCTACAGCAATCGCATTAATCATCGTATCTTTCGCACTGCCCGGGTGAACATTAAATCCGGTCACGGTAAATTTTGCACCGGCTGCATTAAAGTTTTCGAACTCGATCTCTCCCTCTGCCCCACCGTCTACGGTATAAGCAAATTCTGCATCGAATCCCGGAACATCGAAGAAGTCAGCACCTTCTCCAATCTCTTCATCCGGTGTAAAGGCGATGGAAATCTGCCCATGTGGAAATTCTCCGGCAAGAAGCGCTTCTGCCAGCGTCATAATCTCTGCTACTCCTGCCTTATCATCTGCACCGAGTACCGTCGTTCCATCGCTTGTAATCAGCGTTTTACCGGCCAGGGATGCAAGATGCGGAAATACCGCAGTCTCCAGCGTTCTGCCGCTTTCAGACAGTTTCAGATCCTTTCCGTCATAATTTTCATGAACCACCGGGTTTACAGCATGGTCCGCAAAATCCGATACGGTATCCATATGGGCGATAAAACCCAGCTTTGTTTTGCTCTCATATCCCTTCGTTGCAGGAATCTTTCCATATACATAGCATTTTTCATCTATGCGGACATCCGACACGCCAAGCTTCTTCATTTCTTTTACCAGCTGCTCCGCCAGGACTCTCTGGCACGCGGAAGACGGATGTGTTCCGCTTCTTTCATCGCTCGGTGTCGGCACTTTAACATAATTCAGTAATCTTTCATATGCTTTCATTTTCTTCTTCTCCTTCTTATTTCATCAGCTTCTGGATGGTTTTGCAGAGCTCATCCACGGCGCCTTCTTTTCCCTGCCGGATATCCTCCACAACGCAGGATTTGATGTGGCTGGAAAGCAGTACCTTGTTGAAGCTGTTTAATGCAGACTGGATCGCGGATACCTGGGTCAGGATATCGACGCAGTAGCGGTCGCTCTCCACCATTTCCCGTATTCCGCGCACCTGGCCTTCAATTCTCGAAAGACGGTGGATCAGATCTTTGTATTCTTTTTCGTCCCGCACTTTTTTCCGGTCGCATTCACTGCAGTGTGTACAACATTCACCCATGAGGTTTCCTCCTTGTGTTCCGTCACTCTATATACCCCGTCTGGGTATGAATTTATGATACTCTTTTGCCCAGGCTTTGTCAATCTTCGATTTTTGCCGCAAGCGCGCCGTACAGCTTCTGGTTTACCAGACTTGCCGCGCTGCACTCCGCCTCCGGCGCGTTCGCCGACGGCTCTCCGCAGAGATCGACCGCGAGCACCTTTCTCCCCGCAAGACAGTCCTTTGCAAGGGACAGCAGCTCATCCACACGCACATTTCCCTGATCCCAGTTCGTATCAAGCTCCTCCTTTGACAGAATGTCCTTATCGACCGACAGATATACCGGAAATGTTCCCGCATGGGATGCAAAAACCTCTTTGATCTTCGCCGCTCCGCTTCCGTCGTCGAGCTCTTCCTGTGTCACAAACCAGACATGCTCCATCGCTTCCGTTTCCCGCACCGACGCCTCCGGCGGGCCGATTACACAGATTCCTTTGATGTTTTGATACGCCCCGGCAGCATCCCGGATCCAGGAACCGCAGGAGAGCACCGGAAGAAGCGCCGGCGGCTGCATATCGGTATGGTGGTCGAATACGGCTAAAAACAAATCTTCTTTTTCCAGTCCCAGCAGCAATTTGCTCATATAGTGATAATTGCCGGAATCCAGAAGGCGGATCCGCGGCAGCTCTTTCGTTTCTTTTTTTCGGCCAAGTTCCGCTTCCAGAAACTGCTCCGTCTCCGGATCGAGATAACCGTCAGTTCCCCGGAGCTCTCTCAGATCCCAGATCTTTCCCGCCTGCTCCCAGGCATATCCTTCGGACTCATAAATTCCGGAAAGGCTAAAACAAAATGGTTTCATCTTCTCTTTTACTCCTGTTATTTATTTAATGGATTCAGCTTTCTTCCCGCCGTCACAAGAAGAACGGCTGATATCAGAAGCTGCAGAACGGCACTCGCCTCCGGCAGATAATGGATCAGCGGATTCTGTCCGTAATTTCCAAGCAGATAGCAGAGCTGTTCCATCTCTCTTCCATTCCCAAGCTGGCGGCTGATGATCCCCGCAAACGAGGTAAACGGATTGAAAAGAAGAAGGTAAATTACACCTCCTACATCGATCTGCTGATAAGCTGCCGTCATCTCCTGCTGCAGCAGTCCTGCGTAGTAGGCAAGCCCCGTGCAGGCGCATATTCCTACGACCAGAAAAACGACAATGACATAGGAAAGAACGGTCGCCAGTGTGGTCCGCTTAAAAACAACCGAACAGAAAATGCCGATACTGCCGACAAAAATTCCGGTCAGAAGAAGTCCTCCCGCCATCAGAAGCAGTCCGCCAAGGCCGATACCGCCGAACACCACAACAAGGGACAGCACCGGCAGTGCCGAAACCGTCAGTATCAGAACAACGCCAAGCGATGCCTCCAGCTTTCCCGTAATGATTCTCCACGGGTTCAGGTTCGTCGTCAGCAGCACATCCAGCGTTTTTTTCTCACGCTCCAGCGAAATGCTTCCTCCCGCAACCGCCGGAACCGAAAGGACAACGAGAATAAACAGAAGATACGTCATCAGAATATAGCAGTTCATCGGAACGCTGTAGCTGACCGGTGCCAGATAGCCAAGCTGGCTGCTCTCCCCGAAATAGCAGACAAACGCAACCACGGCAAGCAGCAGATTGCAGACAAAAATAATCCAGGAAATCCGCGATGACCGCGAGTTCCGCTTCATTTCTTTTTCAAATACAGGATTTAACCGCACGTTTCGTTCCCTCCTTATCCGATCGTGTTTCCGAACGTTTCTGTGTTTCGGCTCTTCTGTTCCGTTTCCCCGGTCAGATGAAAGAACAGGGACTCCAGGCTGTTGTGTTCCCGTGCAAATGAAACCACAAGGATTCCGGCATCCACCAGTTTCTGCAGCAGATACGCCTCCTCCTCCCGGCTTCCCGAAAACCAGGCCGCAATCTTGTTTTCATCCACAGAAAGGCGGCTGACCTGCGGATTCTGCCGCAATAGTTCCAGCGCCTTTGGCACCTGGTTCAGCACAGTGATGCGCAGCGGATTGGAGCTGTCGATCGCAAGCATAATGTTTTCCAGCTTTCCCTGCTGTACCATGACACCTCCGTTGATGACACCGATGCTGGTGCACAGATCTGCTAATTCCGAAAGAATATGGGAGCTGATCAGAATCGTATAATCCTCCCGCGCCAATCGCTGCAGGAGAAGCTGAAAATCCTTTCTTGAACGCGGATCCAGACCGGAATTCGGTTCGTCCAGCACCAGAAGCTTCGGTTTATGGATCATCGCGCGCGCCAGACAGAGCCGCTGCTGTATGCCCCTTGAGAGCGAATCCACCATCTGCTCCTCTTTTCCCGATAGTTCGACCATCTCCAGCACTTCCCGCGCACGGACAGTTCCTGCCCGCCCGTAAATTCCATACGATGCGGCAAAAAATTCCAGATACTCTATCACGCTTAAGTTTTCATAGACGCCAAAGAAATCAGGCACAAAGCCGATCAGGCTTTTCTGCTTCAGAATATTTTTTGTCGTCCGCACGCCGTCCAGCCACAGATCGCCGCCGTCGCTCTTTAAAAGCCCTGAAATAATGCGCAGCGTCGTTGTTTTTCCCGCACCATTCGGTCCGACAAAGCCGTAAATATCGCCTTTTTTTACTTCCATATCAAGACCGTTCAGGGCATATGTTTTTCCGTATTTTTTGGTCAGTTTCTCAATTTTCAGTATCGGCATTTGGCTCCTCCGTTAACAGATTCTCCAGATATTGCTCCGGTGGGATCTCTTTCGCCTTTACGATCAGATTCGGTGCCTCATAGTATCCATAATTTTCATGATACTCTTCTCCCTTTTCCTCTTCGGAAAGACGGTACCGCACACGGATCTGGTTGTCCGCATTCACATACTGCGCCTCCAGTGCCGGATCACTCGCAAAATCGATCTCCCAGTCGGAAATTTTATCATACGTTCCCGTCTGAAAATTGTACAGATCAATGATTCCATTGAAATTCCGGATCTTGGTCCCATCCTCCGTGCGGGCTTTCTCGAAAGCAAGCGAAAGAATGGTTCCCCGTTTTCCTCCCCCGCCGGTTTCTGCCGCCTGGATCTTATCTTCTAACGCCGTCATCGCATACGGCCAGAATGCAGGATCATAGATTCCCTCGGAATCCGGCTGCATCACGCCTTTAGCATACATTCCATACAGACACCAGATGTTGTTGTTTTCAAAGACACCGTTCAGATAATACGTTACTTCTGTTTCCTCTTCCGAGATTCCGCCGGAATTCGGTCCCATTTCAAAGCTTACCGTGTTTCCGCCGTCCCATCCGCTGTACTCCTGCGCATACGGACAGTACACAACGCCGGCCTCTTTCATGTCCACAAACACTTCCTGATAGTAATACGAGATTCCATACGCTTCGTATCCGCTGTCAAGCTGGAACGTATCGTCATTGCCTGCCAGCTTTCCAAAGAAAAGGCAGTTGTCACTCCGGTTCGGCATGTGATTATAGATGACGCCGTCCAGATAATTTTTCTCTATCTCCGGCAGATCTTCTGCCGCACTCCAATTTCCGAAATCCCGCACGCTGTCCGCTTCTATTCCATCCAGCGTGATCGTCTCCCCGTTTTTGATGTCTCCAATGAGGGCACAGTAACCTGGAACGGCGATCACACAGCTCTCCAGATCATAGCCTGTCTTATTTTCCACGGTTCCGCTGATCTTCTGATCCCAGAAATGAAACGTGCCTTTCAGTCCTTCGCCTTCGTCCAGCGTTTCCATCCGCTGCATGCCGAACTCATTCAGGGCAAATGCAGCCTGATTGGAAATTTCTGCCCTGTTTTTCTGTTCTCCGAAACTGATCTCCGTCTTTTCATATTCCGCATCCTCCGTTTCCGGCTGTGCCGTGCTGTTGGACATATAGTCCATACGGTTGTACGTCACCAGATCGTAGGACGGATCCAGATACAGCTCATAGGAAGCATTGTACGGCGCCTGTGCACAGAAATTAATGTAATCTTTCTGGTATGTATCGTACTGCCAGATTTCTCTTACATACGTCAGCACCGGGGCCTTGAGCCTCGTGCTCTGGCCAAACAGACTGATCAGCATAACAAAGACGGCCGAGCAGGCACAGATCGCCCCCCAGAGATACTGACGTTTTCCTGTTTTTTTCAAAAAGAAATACAATCCCGGCCCTGCCAGAACCAGATAGACCAGAATCAGGCCGCCGTACAGCACCGTATTCGGACGGTTCCGGATCCTAGTGTTTTCCAGAAGATCGGAAATCGTATAGTATTTCTGATAATTCGTATTTCGTTTTGCCAGAAGGCGGCTGGTGGTCTCTTCGTCCAGAATATTTTTCAGAAAATCTACCGGCGCTTCTTTAAACGCACTGCGCTGGCTTTCCGCAAATGTCTCGTTTCCCGAAAAGGTAATCAGAAGGCCTCCCTCTGCCTGCCAGAGATCAATTTCTTTCTGGAGTGTCTCATCCAGTTCTTCTTTTGACTGCTCCAGAAGGATCAGCACATCCGGCGAATACGACTCCGCAAGCCCGACAAGCTCCTCTGCCCGGACAGATGCAGCTTCCACCTCATAAATCCCGTCGTTCAGCGTAACTCCATTCAGCTGCTGCCCGTAATTAGTTTCTTCTTCCACAACGCAGACTTCCACCTTGGACTGGAAGAAGCCTTCACTCGAAATCGTTTCTTCCCGACTGTACACCGTGTCCCTCTGGCTGTTCTCCAGGCACAGGACACAAAAAGACGTATTTTCCACCAGAAGCCCTGCCGAAAAAGTCTTTGTAACGGTTCCGTTCGCCGGAATATAGATTGGAAAACGGTACGTAAAAAGGCTGTTTCTTCCGTCGCCCGACCGCTTGACCCCCAAAAACAGTTTTGAGAGAATGCCTTCTCCACTGTTTCTGCGGTAAATCGATTCCGCGGCGTTTTTTATCTGAAAAACAAAGTATCCTTCAAATTCAACAGCGCTCTCATTTGTGATTGTCACACGAATCGGTACGTGATTCCCATCCTGATAGTTTCCTTCGAATCCATAAGAAAAATCAATCTGGTATTCCCCTGCGTAGCTGTTGGCAAGAAACTGCTTTTCTTTCCCGCCGCTTCTTCCGCCATCCGACGGCGTGTTCTGATAAAGTTCTGTCCGCGTTGTCATCGCAGACACCCTCTGAACTCCCGCCAGAAGCAGAATCAGCAGCAAAATACCGGACAGACAGCAGATTTTGCTTCTTCTTTTCCTGTTCATCGCTTTTCGTCCTCTTTCTTCCCCTTTGGCATTCCGACCGGCAGTTCCACCTCAAAGACGGTTCCCTGCAGATCACTTTTTACCCGCACCTGTCCATGATGCAGTTCCGCAATCTGCTGTACAATCGCAAGTCCAAGTCCCGTCCCGCCGGTATCGCGGCTCCTCGACTGCTCTGTCCGGTAAAATTTCTGGAAAATATGATCCAGTTCCTGTTTTGGAATGATCCGTCCGTAGTTAATGACACGCGTGACCACATATTCGCCCTCTTTTTCCATTGAGACGCGGATCTGTTTTCCTTCTTTTCCGTATTTGACAGCATTGTTCAGCAGATTTCCAAAGAGCCGTGCCAGCAGCTCACCGTCCGCCTCGAGAAAAATCGCATGTTCCGCATGCAGAAATTCCACCTGAAGCTCATTTTTCACAAAAGACGGCGTCATCTCGTCGAGCATCTGCTCCATCAGCTGCACCAGATCAAGTTTTCCGAGATGCAGCTGCATCTCTTTGTGCTCCAGCTTGACGAATCCAAACAGCTCGTTCGTGAGCTGCTCCAGACGGAGTGCTTTCTGATAGGCAATATCGATATAATGATTTCTCGTCTCCTCATCCAGATCCGTCCGCGTGCGCACCCAGCCGAGATAGCCGATAATCGAAGTCAGCGGCGTACGGAGGTCATGTGCCACGGATGAGACAAGATCGTTTTTCGTATGCTCCGCGATCCGTTCCCGTTCCATAATTTCCTTGATATTCTGCTGCATCGTATTTAAGTTCTCCGCCATCACAGAAAACTCGTCATTTCCCTTTACCTCGATCGGATGATCAAAATCCCCTGCTGATATCTCCTTTACCTTTTCCAGAATCTTCCCAATGTATCGGATGGTTTCGCGCATCAGGAAATAAAAGGTCAGGCAGAACGAAAGCAGCGCAGCCGCCGTCAGAATCATCGTCCGCACCGATGGGCGGAGGCCTCCCGGTCCGATCCAGGCGCTCCGGTAACCGATGTTCATCAGTCCATTGCCGAAAAAGGTCAGAATCCCGTCGGTAAGCGTCACTACAAGCACCGTGACAAGTGCACTTACAATCAGATCAAAGACCATCCTCTGGCTGAAGTTTTTTATAAAATCAGGCTTCAATTTTGTATCCCACTCCCCAGACTGTTGTAATAATCTTATCTTCTCTTGTGTCGTCTTTCATTTTTCCGCGCAGACGGCGGATATGTACCATAACCGTGTTGTTCGCCTCATAGAATTTTTCATGCCAGACGCGCTCGAAAATTTCGTCTGTACCGAACACGCGGCCCGGGTTGGAGGCCAGCAGATACAGAATATCAAATTCAATCGGTGTCAACTTGATGCTTTCTCCGTAGCAGACAACCTGATGGGTTACCTTGTTGATTTCCAGATGCTTTAAGGAAATCACTTCCTGGCGCTCGTGCGGCTTCGACGGATTCAGTTCGCGGTAGCGGCGGAGCTGGGATTTTACACGCGCCATCAGCTCCAGCGGATTGAACGGTTTTGCCACGTAATCGTCTGCTCCCGTTGACAGACCGACGATCTTGTCGATATCCTGCGTTTTGGCACTTACCATGATGATCGGAATGTTGTTCGTCTCCCGGATGCGGCGGCACATCGCAATACCGTCCATATCCGGCATCATCACATCGAGCAGCACCAGGTCGATTTTTTTCTCCTCCAGAATGCGGAGTCCCTCTTTTGCACTGTACGCTTTTAATACCTGAAATCCATCGCTGATCAGATAAATTTCCAGCAGATCCGCGATTTCTTTTTCATCATCCACAACTAAAATATTTGTTTCTTCCACGTCGTTTCCATCCTCTCTGTTTTTAACTACCGTAATGGTACCATGAATATTCAAAAAAATCTTTACTTAATTCTTACGTCTGTATTATCTATTATAAAAAGAAAAGCCGCCTTCCACAAGAGGCCGCTTTTCTTTTCTTCTTATATTTTTTATCTTCGTACTGCACGGCGGTATACCACAAGAGAAACCGCTGCGGAAATGACCTCTGTGATCCAGAAGGCGTGCCATACGAAAACGCCGCCTCCCAGATGGGACAGCAGGTAAGCTGCCGGGAGAATGACAATGACATTTCGGCAGAGGGAAATGATCAGGGAAGATCCACCTTTTCCGAGTCCCTCCAGCGCACCGGAGGATGTGATGGAAACTGCCGAAATCAAAAAGCCCGCGCTGATGCGTGTCAGTGCCTGTCCGCCAAGACGGATGGTCTCCGGATTGCTGCTGAACAGTCCGATCAGCTGTTCCGGAATGGCAAGGCAGATGCCGGTTCCAATAAGCATGATCACCGCACACATAATCAGGGTGATCTCATAAATCTTCCGCACACGCTTATGCTCGCCTGCGCCGTAGTTGAAGCCGATAATCGGGCGCATGCCCTGTACAATGCCGTTTGCTGTCAGATAGATGAACGTCTGCAGCTTGTAGTAAATGCCGAGCACGACAACGTAGCTCTGGGAATACACGGCCAGGATTCCATTCAGTGCGGAAATCAGAAGAGACGGCAGCGCCAGGTTCAGGATCGCCGGGACGCCGATCGCGTACAGTCTTCCGACCAGATTTTTTCCTTCTTTTAAATATTCCGGACGGATTTTGACCGAAATCGGGCGGATCTTGTAAATGATCCAGTAAATCACGACCGGTGTCACCTGACCGATGCCGGTTGCAAGCGCCGCACCCTCAATTCCAAGACGCGGAAACGGTCCGATTCCGAAAATAATCAGCGGATCCAGAATGATGTTGACAATACAGCCGATCATCATACCGGTCATTGTCACTTTCATCCGGCCGACTGCCTGAAAAACCTTTTCAAAGTAAAGGTTTGCCATGATTGCTATGGTAAACAGAAAGATAATCCGTGAATACCGGACACCAAGATCGATGACAGTTTCGGAAGAAGAAAACATCCGCAGGAAACGCTCGATGACCAGAAGGCTTCCAATCGTTAAAATAACCGCATGCAGCATGGTAAGGGCAAGGCCCTGTGTTGCAGCACAGCCGGCTGCCTTTTTGTCACCCGCTCCCAGATAATACGAAATTACCGCATTCAGTCCGATTCCAAAACCGATGGCAACGGCATTTACAAAATTCTGTACCGGATAAACCAGGGAGAGCGCCGTCATGGCATCTTCGCTGATCTGTGCGACAAAGAAGCTGTCCACAATGTTATATAAGGAATTGACCAGCATCGAGATTACCATTGGAAGCGCCATCGAAACCAGCAGTAGAAATACTGGCTTTTCTTTCATAAAGTTTTCGTTCATTATTACCTCCATTTGTGATCTTTTCTGTTGGTGGGCTTACGTGCAGGCACGGACTTTGCTTCATTGCCCACAAAAAAAGCCACGCAATTATCTGCTTTCGATAATTGCGTGGCGAAAAGAACTTTATTACAAGTTGAAAAATCCACACCAAGTTTGAGAGCAATATACCACACTTTGCCCGGGCTTGTCAAGATTTCTCCTGTAACTTTTTTTATTCTACATTTTTCAGTGCCTCGTCCATCGGAATCTTTTGGATGTGGCGGAACTGCAGCACAGCGATAACAGCATACGCCGCAAGGCCCATCAGATACATTTTTCCGTAAATTGCCGGATCAATATAGTATGTCAGCCAGCCGCTGTACTCGGAAAGCATAATGACATAAATCTGGCGGATCAGCGCGGAGGCAATGATCAGGCTGACACCGATTGAGACGATCACAACCCAGGTTGTCGCCGTCAGATACAGACTCAAAATTTCCCTGTTCTCGTAGCCGAGAATCTTTACCATCGAAATCGAAGTCGTATTCTTCTCGACGATCAGCTTCGTCAGCAGATAAATCAGCAGCATGAACAGTACAATCGAGAAAACATTGATCAGCTGGAACATTTCTCCCATCGACACATTGAGCTGCCGTGAAATCTTTGTCATATCATCTTCCGTAATTTTCGTCGCGATATACGATTCCTCCAGGTCCGTGATCGGCTCGTTGGAGAAATAGCCGTTAAAGTAGTCCTCTGGATGATCGAATTTCTCGCAGAAGACATCCATCGGCAGAAATACCGCAAGGGCTCCCGGGTAGGCATAAATGCTTTTTACCTCAAAGCTGTACGTTTTGTCCTCATACGGCTCTTTTAGTTCCAGCGTATCACCGACTTTCATTCCATATTTTTCGGCATAACCGTCGGAAATCGTCACGCCGTCCTCAAACAGTTCAGCGGAAACATATTTGCTGTCTTTCTGAATTCCATATACCGAAATGCTCTCGCCCTCCCGGTTTTTCGGAATATTTTTCAGCGATGTAAGAGCAAACGTTTCCACGCCTTCCGTATTTGTCTTCAGCGACGGCGTCAGAAGTTTCTGCACAATTCCCATCAGCGTGTACTCATCATCCTCATCGATCGGATCCGGGACATTTAAAATATACTGGTAATCTGCCAGCATATTTTCCACCGCCTCCGTCTGGTAATGTGACAGCAGCGGTTTCATCATCATACCGAACAGCAACAGAATATTGGCAAATACGATACCGAGAAACAGGGTAAAGTAACTCGATTTGTTCTGCAGCAGGATCCGCAGACGAAACCGCGAGAAGAACCGGAAGTTCGGAAGACGCACCGCATGGCTTTTTCCTTTCTTTGCAAAATCGTGGCGCAGAAAACGCAGCGGTGACAGACGCAGACGGCCGGAAATCAGCACCGCGTTGATCACAAACATCAGAATTGCCGGAATTACGGTCGTGAGCAGAAATGCATTGGCATTCCACCGCGTCTGATATGTCGGCAGACTGTAGCTTCCATAATACATACCGGCGCAGATATCTTTAAACACGGTGTATCCCAGAATATTTCCAATCACCGCCGACAAAATCGTAATCAGTACCGGCAGGGACAGATAATGCAGCAGAAGTTCCCGTCTCGTATAGCCGGATGCGCGCAGCGTTCCGATCACCGACGCTTCTTTTACAATCGTATTGTTTGTCGTAACTGCAAAAATGAACGCCATGATGGCAATCAGGATGTACAGCAGTACCTCCACCATCACCTTGTCACCGCCCATATCGTCGCCGGTAAATTTGATTGCCTGATTGCCGTAGCGCGGCAGATAACCCGTCAGCGAGGAATGAGCCGCCAGAACCTCGACGAAATCATCGGACCATTCTTTTTCCTCGTTTTCATCTTTCGGTTCCGTATCGTATTTCCAGGAATAGCAGTATTTGATATGGTCATCGGTAATGGCATCATACCCTTCTTCGGTCATGATTCCCACGCCGAATTTAACCGCATCGAACATCATGTCACTCGAATTGCTGAACAGCGCACTGTAATCTGAAAGTGCCACAAGACCGGTAACCGTCAGTTCTTTTTTATCAACCGAGATCACATCACCGACCTGCAGGTCATTATTGTCCGCATACATACGGTCAATTGCAATTTCATCCTTCTGCTGCGGCATTTCGCCTTTCATCAGGCAGACCAGATTGACCTCTGTTCTGTTTTTAAAAAGACGGATCGTGCTCTCTGGTTCCGAATCCAGATCCGTGTCGGCATCTTCGTCTTTATAGAAATTCTCGTAAATCGTTACCTTCTCTTTTTCCAGCCGTGTTCTCTGGTTGTCGGTGAGCTTCTGTTCTGTTGTAAAATTTCCGTTTTCCACGTTGTATTTTTCAAAGCTTTCATCGTAAGCATACAGCATGCTCTCATCCGCAACGAGAAAACCGGACACAAAGCCAATCGTCGCCGTCATAAACAGAAAAATAACGAGATATTTTCCAATATCGTTCTTCAGTTCCCGCAGCAGGCGTTTTCGTAATGGATTTTTCATACTTCCACCCCGCTTTACCAGTCCAGATCGCCGGCGGCGATTTTGGTCTCATTGACGTAGTTTTTACGGATCTGGCCGTCGCGCAGACGAATCACGCGGTCCGCCATGTTTTTGATCGCATCATTGTGTGTTACCATGATGACGGTGTTGCCGTACTTCTGATTGACGTCCCCGATCAGCTTCAAAATTTCTTTTGAAGTATGGTAATCGAGTGCACCTGTCGGCTCATCACAGAGCAGAATGCTTGGATTTTTGATGATAGCTCTTCCGATTGAAGTACGCTGCTGCTGACCGCCAGAGAGCTGGTTCGGCAGCTTGTCGCGGTGGTCATAGAGCCCCAGTGTCTTTAACAGATCGTTGATGTCGAGCGGATGATCGCTTAAGTATGCGCCGACTTCCATATTTTCTTTTACCGTCAGGTTTGGAATCAGATTGTACATCTGGAAAACGTATCCTAAATGTTTTCGTCTGTACCGTGTCAGCGTTTTTTCATTCATATCCTCAATTTTTTCGCCTTCAATCACGATCGAACCGCTGTCCGCCTCGTCGATTCCGCCGATAATATTCAACAGTGTCGATTTACCGGAACCGGATGGACCGAGGAGAACACAGATTTCACCTTTTTCCACAGAAAACTGGATTCCCTTTAAGACCTCCACACGGCTTTCACCGGTTCCAAAACTCTTCTTCAGGTTATTAATCTCAAGAAACATAACTTTCCTCCCTGCATCTTTTTTCCTGAGTGTGTAAGAGTCTGTTTTGCGTTAGACTCTTCTAACCCCATAATACTGCTTTTTCTGTGAAATGAAAAGCGCTATTAATGAGTATTTTTTCTCATTAACAGCGCTCTTTCTTTTATTTTTTAACAGCAAAAAGCTATCGGATCTCTCCGATGGCTTTTCCGATATACCTTCAAAACCGCATACACTACACATCTATCATTCCATCTTGTGAAC
>NZ_QUJD01000002.1:185151-241409 GCF_003480555.1 Blautia sp. AM29-29 | reverse complement strand
AGCCCTTTGGAGGGCTAATAATAAACCACCAGTTGAACTGGTGGTTGCTAACTAGAACTAGTGGAATGGATGTTTCATTAAAGCCGATATTAAAAAAATTAGTTGCGGAAAATCCTGATGACAGATATGAAAATGTTTTTGAATTGAGAGCTGATTTTTCAAAACTATTTACACGCTTTTTGAATTTGGATAAAACAATTATTTTGACAGCGGCATACGAACGAATAAAGGAATTGAGAAACCTTAAATTATTACCACAGTCAATAAACATTAAAATGGCAACCGAAACGTATATGCCAGAGAACTTTTTAGATTTGTATGCATTTTGTAGAAAAGAAGAATCAAATGAGAATGAAGAAACGATGATTTACATCTTCTTAGGATTTAATTTTCAGGCAGAATGTGTGTTTGATGATGAGCAAAGCGTGTTTGACGTTGTAAAATTTAGAAAGATTCTTCCAATTGATCGTGATAGACTTAAGAAAAGATTTGCTAAAATTGAGGGTGAAATAAGATTTGTAGATAAAAGAATTGCACATAGAGAATTGAAAAACGATAGTTTCGAAATAAAAAATATTATCTATGATTATTACGAAAATTATATGTCAAACAATAATGTTGATTGTGAATATAAGGAAAAGTATGGAGTATGGAGAGATTTATTAGAATTAATAAGAGAAGATATCGAGAAAAATGTTGTAAGAGTACCATATGATTCTTATGAAGTAAAGAATAATCTTTTAAGATTTAAGCTTAAAAAGGGCACTTTTATAGATGAAGAACGTTTGAATAAAGAACAAGTATTTGTTTATGAAAAAAAAGTCGGAAAAAAGAAAGATAAAATAAAGCCTGTGACAGTAGGTACTTATGAAAATGATATTTATGAGAAAAATCAAGTAGTTTTAGAAATAAATAAGCAAGGAACAATAGGATTGCCAGCAAGCGGTTTTATTTGTTTAGATTATAGGAAAGATAAAATTAATGTTGAAAGACAGTTAGATGCTTTAAATGTTCTGGAAAAAGAAGATTATCAGTGCTCTTTTAATTTGAAGAGAATAATTTCAGGTGTGGAGCCCCCGTCTGTAAATGTTATTTCGAAACCGATACATATGTTTAATGAGAAATTAGATTTTCCACAAAGGACTGCGATAAAAAAAGCATTAGATGCAGATTCTATAGCAATTATTCAAGGTCCTCCAGGAACAGGAAAAACGAATGTTATTATCGAAATTATTTTACAAATACTGAAAGCAAACAAAAAGAATCCAGATGTTGAACCTAAGAAGGTGTTACTAGTTTCTCAATCGCATCCAGCAGTAGATAAAATGTTAGAAGATTTAATTAGGGAAAGTGACGAAAGACCTGATTTGCTTCGTATTGGAAGAGATGAAAAATTAAATGAGGAAATAAGAGAAGAGTATTCTATTAATGATGTGAAGGAAAAATGGTATCAAAATGTTAGAAGAATATGTAATGATTATACTAAAAATGCACTTGAGGAAATTGGAATTCCAGAAGAGGAGTTTGAAAAATATTTTTTGAAATTGGAAAATTCAAAAGTGGAAAACATGGATTTTTCAGTAGAAGATAAATTGTTTGTTGAAAATTTTATAAAAAAAACAAAAGGGGTAAAGTCAGAAAGGACAAGAAAAATACTGGAGATTCAGAGAGAATGGACAGAACAATTAAAAAAGTGTGATGAAGTAGAACTTTATATTATTAAAAGTACGGTAATTATTGCTGGTACATGTACAGGATTTGTGTCAAACAGGATTATACGTGATGTTGAATTTGACTATGTTATTGTAGATGAAGCAGCTAAGGCAACGTTTCCTGAATTAGCAGTTTCGTTAAATAAGGCACATAAAATTATATTGGTAGGTGATCATCAACAACTACCACCTGTTTTAGATACTGAAATAATTAGAAATAATAAGGAAAAACTTGATGAGGAGGGGTTGGCGCAAGGTATTTTTGAAAGAATGTATAATATGTTTCCAGAGGATAATAAACATCGTCTTACTATACAATATAGAATGCACCCAACTATTGGTACGTTGATTAGTCATGTGTTTTATAATGATGAGATCCAAAATGGAGTAGAGGCGCAGGATAGAGAATTGTGTATAGAAGGATATGAGGGAATTGCAATTGAGTGGATTAGTACATCCAAGTATTCGATAAAAGAGCGGTATGAAAAGGAATTTGATAATAATGGAAAAAAATCATATCAAAATTATCTTGAGCGAAATATTATTGAACGAAAACTATTGGAATTAGATTCTAAACTTGTCAAAAGGACTAAGGTTGCAGTAATTACAGGATATGGATCGCAAAAGTACATTTTGCAAACAATGGTAAAACAACATTCCTTTAAGCATATTGAGGTTGACGTAGATACTGTAGATGCATTTCAAGGTAGCCAAAAAGATATTATTCTGTATTCTACTGTTAGAAGTAGTGGAAACAAATACGGTATTGGCTTTTTGAAATCAGAAGCTAGAATTAATGTTGCATTTTCTAGAGCAAGATGCTTGTTGATTATTGTTGGAGATATGAAATTTCTTGATAATTATAAAATCAGAGGAAATAAATTTCCTGAAATTATCAAATATATTACAGAATCTGAAGGGTGTCGCATTATAGAAAAGTAGGAGAAAAGAAATGAAACAATTAGTAGCAGCAGTATCGAGAAAACTTCCCCGGGAGTTAAAAAATTTTCATTTAATTAAAAGACAGAGTATATTTATTCCGTATTGTGAAATAGGTATTACCTGTTTAACAAAGGAAGTAACAGAAATAAATTTGTTTTTTGAAACAATATTAAAATTAATTGATATCGAAGTGGCTGATGTATATGAGATATCTGCAATTATGGGGGTGGAGTTTAAATTATTAAAAGAAGCCATAGTAGATATGATTGAACAGAAGTATATTATCACTTCACAGAATAAATTGATTATGACACCTAGGGGGCGAAAAGCTTTAGCGGATAGAAAACAGGTTACTATTCGTAAAAGAAATATAAATGAACTTTCTGTAAATATGATTACGGGTAATATTGAAGAAAGTGGAAAAAATGCATTTGCAAAGCCTTCTAAGAGGGATCTTTGTTTAAGTGAAGAACAAACAATTACAAAAGATTATTTAGAAAGCAATTATGCAATTATAAATGAGATATATCAGCGAAATCAGATCGAATCAAATGTTTTTAACACGAAAATTTTACAGAGAGAGTTGTATAAGATATTAGATATTGCTTATGAGAAACTGTATTATGTGAAAGATGAACTTTTTATTTATAAAAATGATGATTCAGAAGATTATGAGTTTATTATTAAAGGTGACATTGGAGAAAGATACCAGAATAGCTTTTATCATCAAGTACGAGACGTGGTATATTCAGGGATGGAAAACTTTTTTGAAAGAGATTGGGATTTTTCGAAAAATCACTATGATAAAGGACTTGTCACTCAGGAAGATAGGCAATATACAAAGAGTTTAATTGAAAAATTAAATGGAAGTGAAATTATTTCAGATGAATTAGTAGACCAATATATACATACCCGAGCATTAATTGATGAGAAAGAATTAGAAGCTATATTTTCATGTAATCAAGAATTTGATTATCAAGGAATAGTTATTTCTTGTGAAAGATTGAAAAAATTACTAAATCCAGAGATTGTTTCTGCATTAAATGCAATATCTAAGAAAAGAATCTGGTTGTTATATGATCCAAAAGAATATAATGTAAATAAAATTCTTGAACAAAATTTTGGAGATAAAATAAAGAAAAAAGAAGTGTCTGTATCAGAAAACGAGAGAATAAGCGAGCAATTTATATGCTTCTATCCTAATATTCTGGTTGAGTATGTAGAGAAGACGGAAAAAGTTTTTGATAGACCGATTACAATTTTTGAAGGGCGAATAGAATTTGATTCAGATGTTATTAAAAACAAGATAGATAAAATAATAGATGAATATGAAATATCGTTTTCGTTATCTGAACCAGAACCGGAGAAAATGGGAAAGAACAAATATAATAAACATACAAAGAAAGGTATAGCTCATACTTATAAAAAGTACAAATATAAAGAGAAAAATAAATAATATACAGTACATAAAAATGCGTATACCTGATCAGTGAAATATTTATGAATATTCCTGTTAGGTATACGCAAAATCTGATTAAATGTTCATGGCTTTTGAGATATTTTTCACTATTAGGAGGGCCTTTTATTAGTAAGCGCTTAAATCTTGGGTAGCTTTACTGTCTACGTTTTTGAACTCATAATGATAGTAAATAAATTTTTACTACACTCCGCTTGATAGGAGATAGAAATTTACTACATTTGGAGGTTTCATTATGAGTAAGAAACGTGCTCCAGGGCGTTCCCTGGACGAATGGATGGAACTGGTAACCGAATGCAGACAAAGCGGTCTGACAGATGCTGCATGGTGTAATGAGCATGGGATATCTCCCAGCTGTTTTTACAATGCAGTTACCCGTCTCCGCAAAAAAGCCTGTCAGATACCGGATCCAGGTGGAAAAGCCAGCACTCTTGACCTTACATCCCATAAACAGGATGTAGTCCAGATTGCTATAGAACCGGAGTCTTCTCCGGCAGGACTGATCCCAGATAATGGAAACAGACCTATGCACCTTGACAATTCACATACGATTGAAATCGAAGCAGACGGATTGCTTATACGAATGAGTAATGAGATCAAACCGTTACTTCTGAAGATGCTTATGGATACGCTTAAGGAGTCGTTATGTTAGCGGACATCTCAAGCGTTGATGCGATCTATATCGTCTGTGGCAGAACAGATATGCGCAAGTCCATTGATGGATTATGTGCGATCATCCAGGAACAGTTTTCGATGGAGATCGACCATGCACTTTTTCTTTTCTGCGGTCGTAAATGCGACCGTATCAAAGCTATTTTAAAAGAACCTGACGGGATCGTTATGATCTACAAAAGACTGACCGCCCAGGGATCTTACCGGTGCCCCAGGAATAAATCTGAGGTCCGGAATCTTACATGGCGGGAGTTCGACTGGCTGATGTTTGGCATTGATATTGAGCAGCCCAAAGCGATCAAGGCAACGTAAAAAAGATGCACATAAAACTCTTGCTTTTTGCTGTATTTTCGGCACTTTCAAGATCTGGTAAATCCGCTGTTTTGCTGGGAAAAGCCACTGTTTTCTGGTATAATGGAAACATTAGAAACAGGAGGAAAAAGCAGTGGCAGACAGTTCCAAAGATATCCAACTCCGTGAGCTTAAGGACATGATAAACGATCTCAAAAAGATGATAAAAACACTTCAGGCAACTGTCGATGCTGCCAATAAACGGGAAGAGGCTCTCACCCAGGAGCGGGATAATCTGAAAGAAGAGATAGACCTTCTCCGTAAAAAACTGTTTGGCACCTCCAGCGAAAAAAGGACCCTCGATATTCCAGGCCAGTTAAACTTTTTCAATGAGGCGGAACTGGAACAGGATCCGAAAGCTGCAGAAGCAGAGGATCTTAAAGCAATTCTTCCGGAAAAAACAGCAAAAAAGCGAAAAGCAAGAGCTACAGATGCGGAGCGTTTTAAGGGAGTTCCTGTTGAAAAAAAAGTATCTGGAACTTTCTGAGGAAGAGAAACTTTGCCCTGTCTGTGGTACCCCGCTGAAAGAAATCGGGGAAGAGTTTGTCCGCCGGGAACTGGTTTTGTACCAGCAAAACTGAAAGTATATGAATACTACAGTAAGAGCTATGAGTGCCCGCAGTGCAGTCTTCAGGATATTCCGGTTATCAAAAAAGGAAAAGATGGTAGAGCTCATATGCTTTATGGAATGGCTTCTGCCGGAACAGTTGCCTGGGTAATGTACCAGAAGTTTTGTAATGGTCTTCCATACTACCGTCAGGAAAAAGACTGGAAACAGTATGACGTGGAGATCACCAGAGCTACTATGGCAAACTGGGTGATCCGAAATTCTGAAGCATTTTTTCTTACTATGTATGAATACTTCCACAGGAAACTTCTGGAACGAGGATTCGCGATGGCAGATGAAACGCCACTTCAGGTTCTGCATGAACCGGAACGCCGTGCACAGACCAAGTCATATATGTGGCTGTTCCGCAGCGGTGAAGACGGAGGACCACCTATTATCCTCTATAAATACTCGGAGACCCGAGCCGGGGATAATGCCGTAGATTTTCTTCACGGCTTCAAGGGTTATCTGATGTGTGATGGCTATAGTGGATACAATAAAGTTCCAGATGCCAAACGCACAGCCTGCTGGGCACACATCAGAAGATATCTGACAGATGCCATTCCCAAGGGAAAGGCTCTGGATTATACCCAGTCATCCGTACAGGGAATGCTGTACATTAACCAGCTCTTCCACCTGGAAGATGTGATCAGATCAAAGTATTCTTCCTTCGATGTTATCAAAAAGGCTCGTCTTGAAAAAGAAAAGCCGATAGTAGAAGGCTTTTTGTTGTGGCTTGATCAGCAAAGCCCTATCCGTGGAAGCAGAATGGATAAAGCTGTCACCTACATTCAGAATCGCCGTTCCTATCTGTCCACCTATCTGGAAGACGGCCGCTGCAGTTTTTCTAATAATCTCAGCGAAAATGCGATCCGCCCGTTTACAGTAGGCCGTAAAAACTGGCTGTTCTGCGATACACCAAACGGAGCCCAGGCCAGCGCTATCGTGTACACAATGATAGAAATGGCAAAAGCCAATGGAGTAAACGTCTATCACTATCTTACTTATCTGCTGGAAAAACTGCCTGAGGACAGGATGAGTCATAATGAATTAGAACTTCTGGCACCATGGAACGAAACCGTCAAAGCTGAGATCGAACGTCGTGCAAACGAATCAAATCAATCATATGTGAATTGTCAAGGTGCTCCGGCTACTGAAAAGTAGTCGGGGATTTTTCTATCATACCTAAAAATTAAGCGCTTACAGGACATATAATAGTCCGGTGGGAGATTATGCTGAATGGATTGTGAGTACGAAGCTTAATCTTTTACTAGAGAAAAACAGTAAGAAGGGTTATGATGCAATTGATGATGCTAGTGGTATTAGATATCAGATTAAGAGCCGTTGGATGCATCCTGGAAAAAATAGTCGTGAATTGAATGTGATAAGAAATTATGAAGAAAAACAGTTTGATTATCTTATTGCTGTTATATTTGGAAATGATTTTGAGGTCGCAGAAGCATATAAAGTACCACATGATGTTATAGGTGAATATTTTCTTTATAAGGAGCATCAGAATGGTGTTGTTGTAACACTGGGATCTAACTTTATTCAAGATACTCGTGGTGAAGATATTACATATATTTTTAGATGATAAAATAACAAATGATTAGCAGGAGGTGGTTCTGTGGCATTTGATCCAGGACTAAAGATAGGTCAGATACTAAAAAATGCGGATGTAGTTGATACATTCAAATGTGGAAATATGGGTGGTATGCGTCGTTCTAGAACTACGAATACTTTGGTAATAGTATCTGATTATACAAAAGGAATTTATCACGATAAGTGGATTGGTGGAGTTCTTCACTACACCGGAATGGGAAAGAATGGGACCAGAATATTAATTGGGCACAAAATGCAACACTTGCAGCGTGTGGGCGTAATGGCGTTGATGTGCATCTATTTGAGGTAATGGATGCAGGGGGAGTATATTTATTGCGGAAGAATTGAGTTAGTTGATAAACCATACACAGAAGAACAGCCTGGTGAAGATGGTGTTCCAAGAAAAGTATGGATGTTTCCGATTCGCCCGGTTCCTGATAATGATGTTAAGAAACCAGCTATGTTTGTATTTAAAGATATGGAAGACTTTAAGAATCGCGGTAAGGATGTTGATACGCAATATATGAAAATGATAGCTTCTAAGAAAAAAGGCAGCAGCAAACCAGCATATGTTCCACCAGTTATTCCAAAGTCTGAACCGAAACCACCTGTAGCTATTCCAGTAGATATTGTTGGAAAGCATGTAAAGCATAAGGCATTTGGTGTAGGAACGATTACTGCTATTGAAGGAACATCTATTGCTGTTGAATTTGATAAAGTTGGATTAAAAAGGATGGGATATGAATTCTGCATGGAAAAGAAAATGCTGGAATTTATTTGATGCGATATGAAGACGATAAAAGTAGTAGCTGCAGTAATCTGTGATTCGATCAAAGATAAGAAACAGATTTTTGCTACAGCAAGAGGATATGGAGAGTTCAAGGGCCAGTGGGAATTTCCAGGAGGAAAGATTGAAGAAGGTGAAACACCTCAGCAGGCTCTTTTGAGAGAAATAAAAGAAGAATTGGAAGTAGATATTAATGTTGGTGAATTGATTGATACTATTGAATATGATTATTCTGCATTTCACCTTTCGATGGACTGCTTTTGGGCGGAAATTATATGCGGCCAAATTGTGTTAAAAGAGGCTGAGGATGCAAAATGGCTTACGATAGATAAATTGGATAGTGTTCAATGGTTGCCGGCAGACGTTGCATTGATTTCATGTATTAAGAATAATTTGCGTGTTCAAGAAATGCTTGCCAGAAAAGTGAGTGTTGAAAAAATGAATGAGGAAAAAACAAAGAAGCTTTGGGGCGAAATAATCGTAGGTGTAGGAGGTCAGAAAATAGAATGGTGTTATACAGATGTCCTATACTCGTTTAAAAGTATGTATTTGTTAGGAATTAAAGCAAAGCATCAGGAGTTGGTTGAGGTATGTGGACATACCATTAGGCCACAAAATAGAAATTCCCCAAGAGAATTGGCATATAGCGAAGATTTTATTTTGAGTTGTGTTGATAAGTGTAGAGAACTCAATAATTATCAGGGCTTGCAACAATTTATCGATGTTTATGAAACTGTTGGAAATGTAATACCAGTTTGGCCGGGGGCAAATGTTCACAGAGGACAATTTTGTTGCTACGATTGTCCGGATATTTATTTTAATAATGAGAAAATCAGGGATCACGCATTGGCATTTTATAACAAATACTCAAATTCATATATGTGTGGAGATGATGCAATAATTGCTGGAATATACAATAACATGTCTGTAAAAAGTTTGATTAATATGGACAAAGACGAATATGAAAACTATATTGAGCATGCAATTAATGTCATTAAATGGAGAACTAAAAAAATAGAATGATACCGGAAGATGTTCTGGAGTCGTGTAAATATATTTTGGAAATGGAGATAAATTATGCCTAAATACACAGATGAAGATATTAGAAATATGAGTAAAATAACATGTAAGATAGCGGCAGATTACCTAGGCATATCCCCTATGGCGGTTAGTATCGGCATGAGAAATGATCTTTTACCGATCGGTTTTGCAATTCACAATGAAGAAAGAGATAGAACATATTCTGAGAGTTGGTCCTATCACATAATTGGTGAGAGATTGATTGCATATAAGTACGGGAAAACATCAGAAGTACAAGTTCAAAATATAGAAAAGAGTCTAAATACTATAATAGAACAGTTTGAAGAAATGAAAAAAGATTTGGTTTTTCTATTAAGCGAAAACGAGGATCAGCAGAATTAGAGCTTTATGAATATGCGTTTTCGCTGGGAAAATACAAAGATGTTGACAAAAAATATGCAGGAAAGGAGCTGCCAGGATGGAGAATGAAAAAGGAATAGTTAAATTGACTCGTAAGCAGCTCTATGATGAAATATGGGCTCTTTCAGTTGCAGGGGTAGCCAGAAAATATAATTTGAATTATGGTAAACTGATAGCAACTTGTAAAGTAGAAAATATATCTTTTCCTTCTTCTGGTTATTGGACTAAGAAGAATATGGGAAAAGATGTATCGAATGAGATTGTAGAATTTTCTGGATTGGAAGATACAGAAATTTCATTGATAACGAAAGACGCGGTTGTTAAGCGTATTCGGAAAGCTAAGGCAGAAGTAGTAGAGAAAGTGCATACTGACGTAACAGAAGAATTGGACGTAGTAACGGAGGAGGATTTACCGCAGAAAAAAACGGACAACATACCTGAGTGGCCGGATGGAATTCTTGATTATTTGGATGAGACGGAAAGAAATAAAGTATTAGAATATGCATGCAATCTGCAGATAAGTCAAAGTACACGATTGCATAAAATGTTGGTCCAATACAAGAAGGATATTGCAGATTATAAGTCAAAGCTGAAAGAAGTACAGAGTAGACCATACTATAATTCAAGACATAACAAACCAGAAAACGAGCCTGAATTCTTTAAGGAAATGTCTGATGAGTGTATGTCACGTGCAATTGCAATATTAGATACCGTATTCAAAACAATTGAATCTTTAGGTGGAAGTATTAATAGTGATTTGTCTGTGAAAATTAGAGATGATATTGTTAGATTTCGTATGGTTGAGAGTCAAGACCAAGTGAAGCATGAAATGACTAAGCAAGAGGCACAGGCGCTCGTAAAATATAATGATGATATCAAAAATCACAGATGGGTTTCAAAACCGCAAATTAGAAAGTATGACAAGGTATATAATGGTAAACTTCGTATTGTGTTTGGGGCGCGAAGCTACATAAGAGATAACGATTCTGAAAAATTAGAAGATAGACTGGGTGATATTTTGGTTACCCTGTATGAGAAGGCAGAAGAGAATAGAATTGTACGAGAAGCACGTGAAGAGGCAGAACGTAAGAGAGTTGAAGAAGAGAGACGCAGAGAAGAAAATAGACAAAGAAAAGAACAAGAAATTCGTCTTGTAAAAGAACTTGTAAACAAAGCTGAAGACTATAGAATTGCAAAGGAAATAAGAGAATATATTCAGGCTATGATAGATAGTGGAAATGAAGATATTACTCCAGAATGGATTGAATGGGCTCTGAAGAAAGCTGACTGGTATGATCCGTCTATAGCGACTGAGGATGAATATCTGGGAAAACGTCAGCATGAAAAAAGTGCTGAAGAAAAGGAAAAATCTTTGCAAGACAGTATCAGAAAGAGCTGGTATTGGTAAAAATGAATGGAGGCAATTTGATGGATAAAGATCCTTTTAAAGAGTATATAAGGCAATCAGAACCAAGTAAAAGAGACAAAGGTTACGCCTGGCATACAGCTATCGGACTTCAAGCAGTGGATGGATTAAAGCCTTCGAAGTATTTGATTGATACTGCAATAAAGAATATTGAAGGTGATATTTCGATTGATGAAGCGCAGAAACTTCTAAATACGTATTATGAAGAAAATCCAAAAGCAGATACAAACGACCGTACGGAAGAGGCCGACAAAGTTGCTGTTAGAATTGCAAAAATTTTATCGGAGAAAGCATTTAGTTTTACTCCGAATGAGTATATCTCTATTCATAAAAAGTTGTTTGCTGGGACTTATGGACATGCAGGAAAACTGAGAGATTATAATATTACAAAAAAGGAATGGGTGCTGAATGGAGCAACGGTTCTTTATGGAAGTGCATCAGAACTTCGCGCAACCTTGGACTATGATTTTGCAGAGGAAAAGAAGTTTAGCTATAAAAACCTGAGTATGGAAGATATTATTCATCACTTGGCACTCTTTGTATCAAGATTATGGCAGATACATGTATTCGGAGAGGGAAACACACGAACTACAGCAGTATTTTTTATTAAGTATCTTAGAACGCTGGGATTTGACGTAACCAATGATATTTTTGCGGAAAATGCGTGGTATTTTAGAAATGCACTTGTTAGGGCCAATTATAACGATTTGAAAAATGGTGTTCATGAGACAACTGAGTATTTGGAATTGTTTTTAAGAAATTTATTGTTGGATGAGAAGAATGAACTTCATAATCGTACGATGCACATTAGTGGAAGGTTTGCAGAAGTGGACATTGAAAGAGTAAAAGTGGACATTGAGAGTGGAAAAGTGGACATTGAAAGCACAAAAGTGGACATTCGAAATAAATTACTTTCTTTCTCAGATACGATTTCAGAAAAAACAATAAATCATACAATAGAAATATTTTCAAAATGTGGAAAAGAAAATTGTTTCGGAAGAACGATAGTTGAAGAAATTACTGGATTAAAGCCATCAGGAGCTTCCAAGTTAATAAAACTGTTGGTTGATAGTGAGGTAATCGTACCTGTAACAGGACATGGAAAAGGAAAATATCGGTTTCAATAAAAGTGAACATTGAAAGGGTGTTAATGCCATTCGCAAAAATGCTCAAAACAAATCGGCGTACCCGCCACACGTTTACAAAGTCAAACGGTCTGTACGCCATGTCTTAACCTTATGATTGCAGATATTAGCAACCTGTCAAAGAGTGTAAAAACTCAGTAACTATGCGGGTTCGCGTACTGTTAAAGCAGTGAAAAACGACACCGCATGTTGAGACGGTTGTTCTTTTGTCCCAACTGAAACAAAAGCCGGATGATTACATTAATGTCACGATTGAACTTGATGATATGGATATAACATCTGCAGAGACTAAGGCTACATATGATGAGATAAAGAAGTATGTGGCTGAACATAATGCCGGCATGAAGGTTTCCAATCTGTATATCTCACAGGTAAAGAGAAAATGCGGAATTGAGGTTGGAAAGAATTTGCGCGTTGCAACGAGGAGAATGGACTGCTTGCAGGGCAATTCGACGACTGCCGTGACAGACTTGGAACTTGTTCCAAGTCCTAATTTACCTAAAAATGAAGATAGCAGGCAACCGCAGTGTCCAGAAGATAAAGAGAGTGCAATTGTGGAGGCATTGAAGCATTTTAAGATGAATAGTTAATAAAGAGAGGTGCAGATGCTATGCCAGGTATACTCGTGGTTGAAGATGATGAAAATTTAAATCGTGGAATTACATTTTCACTGAAAAAATCTGGATATGAGGTTTTTTCAGCAGAATCAGTGAAAAAAGCGAAAAGAATTGCAAGTGATCATAATGTGGATGTTACCATTTGTGATGTGAATCTTCCGGATGGGAATGGACTGGAATTTGTAATGTGGATGAGATGCAATTATAATACATACATTATTTGTCTTACAGCACTAGATCAGGAGATGGATCAGGTCATGGGATATGAAGCAGGGGCAGATGATTATATTACAAAGCCGTTTAGTCTTTCGGTACTTCTTTTGAAAATAGAAGCACATTTCCGCCGCAGACAGGAGAAAACGGAAGCCGGAAAGATGATTTCGGGAGATATCGTATTTATTGCAGGAGAAATGAAAGTCCTGATAAAAAGTCGTGAAATCAGTCTGACAAAAACGGAGTTGAAAATGCTGACTTTTTTTCTTCAGAATCCGAAACAGATTCTTTCAAAAACACAAATATTGGAAAATGTGTTTGATCTGGAAGGGGATTTTGTGGATGAAAATACAATCGCTGTCAATATCAGAAGACTCCGTGAGAAAATCGAAGACAATCCGGCTGCACCGGCCTATATAAAGAATATCAGAGGTCTTGGGTATATATGGAATCAGGAGGTAAGGCAGTGACAAAGAGATATCGCAGGAAGATTACAGTAGTGCTCTCCTTGGTATTACCTGTCATATTATTGTTTGCAATATTAAATTGCTTTACCACGTATGTGTTTTATGAAGATTATAAATATAAAATGAATCTTATGACAGAGATTGCTGCAAAGGAAGAATTTTCCGGGCTGGATGCTGTTTCGGAATTGCTTAAGGATAAGGATATTGAAACCAACGAACAGGGAAAGCAATTATTGGAGCAATATGGATACTGGGGAAATAAAGGGAATGCATTTTATTCGCAATTCCAGCATCAGGTTATGGTGACCGGTGCTGTAAGCACTGTGATATGCGTGTTTTTTTTGACTTTTTTACTTTATTGGAAGAAAAAAGAAGATGCGTGTCATCAGAAAATATTAGACCAGTTGGAAGAAATTCTGATCAGATTCCGTGAAAATAAATTTGATGATTTACTGAAAACGGAAAATTACGCAGAACTGGAAAAATTGAATGACCAGCTTGAAGCAATCGGACATCATATTCAGTTGCTAAAGGAAGAAGCACGGACAGAAAAAGAGAGCACGAAAGAAATGGTTTCTGACATCTCACACCAGTTAAAGACACCGGTTGCAGCTTTGGATATATGTTTTAGTGTGCTGATGCAGAATGACTTAAGTGCCACAGAACAGGAGGAGTTTCGTATCCGTTGTCGGAGTGCTCTGGATGGATTGGAGACATTATTGCAGTCGCTTCTTGAAATATCCAAGATGGAAACTGGACTGATTCAGATGAATAAGAAAAAACTTCCACTTATAGATACTGTCATATCTGCTGTGAATCGTACATATCCAAAAGCGGATGAGAAAGAAATTGAATTCGTTTTTGACTATGAAAAAGAGCTGGAAACATGCACGATTATGCAGGATAAAAGGTGGCTTGGCGAAGCTGTGATCAACGTTCTGGATAATGCAGTCAAGTACAGTCCGGGTGGTTCAAAAATATTTATCCGGTTACAAAAAAGAAACGATCTTGTAAGAATGGAAATTGAGGATCAGGGAATTGGTATTCCGCAGAATGAGTATCACAAAATTTTTCAACGATTTTACAGAGGAAGTTCCAGGGAGGTCATGGAAAAGAGTGGTACAGGAATCGGACTTTTTCTATCGAGAGAAATTATCGAAAAGCACGCAGGTATGATTACGGTAACCTCCGGCAAAAAGAAAAAAGGAAGCACGTTTGTGATTCAATTACCCTATGTTAGTTAAATTTTAAATGAGCAGAAATCTTACAATTCTGTAAGACTTCTGCTCGTTTTTGAAAGTGAAATGAAAGATTATCCTGATACAATTTGGATGTAGGTTGAAAAATGACCAAATACATAAACAGGCAAAGAAAGCGTGTTGAAAAGGTACGTTTTACAGAATTGAAAAGGAGGTAGCACATTGAGTGTGATATTAGAAACCAAGCAGCTTTGTAAGTTTTATGGCGCAGGTGAGAATCAGGTCAAAGCGGTCAATCAGGTGGACATTCAGATTGAGCAGGGAGAATTTGTCGCAATTGTTGGAAAGTCAGGTTCCGGTAAAAGTACATTACTTCATATGCTTGGAGGGCTAGACACCCCGACAAAAGGCAGTGTTACTTTAGCAGGGAAAGATTTATACAGGATGAAGGAAGATGCCCTTGCTGTTTTCCGCAGAAGAAAAATCGGATTTGTTTTTCAGGCATTTAATCTGGTTTCATCTGTTAATGTCTGGGAAAATATTGTACTGCCACTGGGGCTGGATGGAAGAAAAGTGGATGAAGCGTATGTAAATGATATTATTGCAACTCTGGGGATTGAAAAGAGGATTTACAATTTGCCAAATCAGTTATCCGGAGGACAGCAGCAGAGAGTAGCAATTGCAAGAGCACTGGTGAATCGTCCGGAAATTATATTTGCAGATGAGCCGACAGGAAATCTTGATTCCAAGACCAGTGATGAGGTGATCGCCCTGCTTAAGATGACAGCAAAAAAATATGGGCAGACAATTGTAATGATTACCCATGATGACGAAATTGCACAGGTCGCTGACCGTATTCTGGTGATTGAGGACGGACAGGTGGTGGATTTCAGATGAAGACAATAAGCAGGATTGCATATAGCAATGACAAAAAGAACAAGACAAGAAGTATACTGATTATGATGTCCATATGTCTGACTACGATGCTGCTTGTGATTATCAGTACTGTGGGAAATGGAATGATACGTTTGCAGAAAAGTCAGGCGGCAGGCTCATATGGAAGCAATTATGGTCTGTTTGTCGCAGCAGATGGTACGCAATTAAAAGAAGTGGAACGCAGAGCTGAGATATCTGATATCGGCATCATGTGTACGGAGGGCATCCTGAAAGGAAATGAAAATGGCGGGTTTGTCTGCATGGATGAGACTGCAAGAAAAATGCTTCCCTATAATAAGGAATATGAGTTAAAGGAAGGAAAGTATCCGGAAAAAATGCAGGAAATTGCCGCCGGAAGAGCTTTTTTTCGTGCAATGGGATATGATGATGTAAAGGTCGGAGATACGGTTACACTGGATTACCGTGTAGGGATGCGGTCAGAATATAAGCCGGAAGAGTTTGTTGTCAGCGGAATCCTATATGATCGGGATGAGTATACCATCGAGGCATCTTATGTTGCTTTCGGGTCACAGGAGTTTTATGATGAGCACGTCGCAGAGAATGACAGACAGTATAATATCTATTTTACGTTAAACGATTCTGCAAATGTATCTATGAATAATATTGAACCGGTTATAAAGCAGATTGCAGCATCTTGTGGAATCGAAGAAAAAAACGTTATAGTCAATGATCTCTATTTGCAATGGGTCTTGCAGCCGAGTTATGAAACGATTGCGGTATGTGGAATTCTGATTCTTGCAATTGTACTTTTCTCTGTTGTGGTCATTTATAATATTTTTCAGGTCGGTATTGTCAACAAGATACAGGAGTATGGAAAAATCAAGGCTCTGGGAGCGACAAAAAAGCAGATGAAACAACTGATCTTCAGAGAGGGCATTTTTTTGACCATTTTTTCCATACCAGTTGGATTGCTTCTTGGTTTTCTGATTGCAAAATGCGGTTTTAACTGGCTGGTAGAACAGGGAAACCTTGTATCAACCGGAACTGGCTCTATGGGAGTTCAAAATCAGCAGGTGCCTCTGTTTTCCCTGCCTGTTATGCTTCTCTGTATTTTCGTATCATTTCTTACCGTTGCTTTGGCACTGCGTAAACCAATGAAAATTGTTTCACGGATTTCACCTATCGAAGCAACACGGTATTTAGAAAATGCAGAAACACACAAAAAAGGAAAACGAAATGGCAGAAAAAATGTCACCGTGTTTTCTATGGCAATGGCAAATGTAACGGGTAATCCCAAAAGAACTATTGGTACTATCCTCACAATGGGTTTTTCTTGCGTATTGTTTGTGATTATCTCTAATTATGTGGGAAATATTGACACGGAGCATGAAGCACGTCTTTCCGTTAATCATGGACAATTTGAACTGCAGCTTGACTATTCTGCTGAGTATGATGAAAGATATCCGGAGAATAACCTGGATACGATTCTGACGGATGATCCATTGAATGATTCGCTGATTGAAGAAATCAAAAGCATTCCAGGAGTGACAGATGTCATGACGAGAGAGATTGTCTCTGTAAATCTGAACGGAACAAGATTTCCGGCTGATATTGTGAGTAAAAATGATTTTGATTTTATGCGCCAAGACGGGGATATTGGCTCTATGGACTATGATCAGGCGGTAAAGAATGGTGAGATTTTCTTTGGCTGGTCGACGTGGATGGAACAAGATGGATATGCTCCGGGAGAATCCATTGCATTTGACTTTGAGAATGGAAGTGAAACCTATACCTATCAGGGAAAGATTGCAGGATCCTTTGTAAGTGCGGACACTTATCTTGTCATTCCGGAAGGTGTATACCGTTCCATGAATCAGAGGGGAACAGCCTATGGCTATCTGTGGGTGGACTGTGATAAAAAAGATGTTGCATCTGTGGAACAGAGTCTGAATACTTTGATTTCTAATACTTCGCATATAAAAATGGATACCTATCATGCACAGTTACAATCTGCAGAATACGCAAGCCGTATGATGAAGCTTGGCTGCTATCTGTTCATGGCAATTGTCGGTCTCATTGGGTTTATGAATCTGGCAAACACCATGATCATCAATATCATCACGAAGAAGCAGGAATACGGTGTGCTGCAAGCGGTAGGCATGACCAATAAGCAGTTGAATCTGAGCTTACAAATACAGGGCTTGATTTTTACGGTTGGCACCATCTGCGTCGCACTTGCTGCCGGTCTGCCCCTTGGCTATGCACTGTTTTCCTATGCGAAGCATAATGGGATTTTTGGAATGAACGTTTATCACGTTCCTCTTATCCCGATTCTTGTTATGATTCTTCTGGTTGGTATTCTACAAATTGTGCTTTCCTGTATTTTAAGCAGTAATCTGAAAAAGGAAACGCTGGTAGAAAGAATAAGGTATCAGGGATAGCAAGTAATATGTAATGAACTAGGTCTTAACGAAGAGGAGAAATAGATAACTTCCATTTTGTATGTATGATAAATCTAAACAGTATTTTAGCAACATTTCCTGAGTGGGGACAGAAAGTGCCCCCACTTTCACGATTTGGGGGCGAAAAGCACCACCATATATCATAAATGATGGATTCAAGGGAAAAATCCCTTATAAGTTTTTTGAAAACTGTCGTTTGGTAAAATCTATTCCATTTTTAAAAGCCTTGCGATAAAATATGTTCTGTGAGACGGTAGTTCTTTTGTCCCAACAAAAGCCAGATGACACGATAGAGATCGACTTAGATTTAGAAGTTGGATGCAACCAGTGCTGAGTTGAAAGCTCGTGATCAGATGGAATGGGTCAGATTGGTAAATGGTATTCGTAATATGGCAGAAGAACTTGTGCTAAAAGAATTGGTGTAGATCTAAAGCGTGGAAAACTCCTTCGGGAGCTTTTGGCTGTTTATAAGATAAATTCTGTCGGAGATTTATTATAAAACATTGCTTTACAAGAAGAATAAAAAAGCATATAATTCTTTTATAATATATTTAATAAAAGAGGGTAAGAAAACGGAAAATAAAGATAAAAAAAATACAACAAGAAAAAAAATAATTAATTATGTGCTAAACAAGCATGTTACATCCAAGGCGGAAATCGCAAAAGAGTTAAACTTGAGTATGCCGACTGTGTTAGCAAATGTGAATGACTTATTAGAAAAAATGGTGTTGGAAGAAACTGGGGAATATGCTTCGACCGGTGGACGAAAGGCAAAAAGTATAGGGATTAATAAGTCATACTGTCATGCAATGGGAATTTTGATTACAGCGAATCATATAGAAATGGTATTAGTAAATCTTGGAGATGAGATTATAAAAAAAGATCGCATCCGTTTAAAATTTACGGCAGAATTATTCTATTGTACAGAGGTGGCACAAAAGGTCAAAACTTTTCTTGAAGGCGAATTAGCGAAGGACACGCTACTTGGGATTGGAGTGGCGATTCCAGGAATTATTGATCAGAAAGAACGGATCGTTTTAAAATCCCATGCTTTAGGTATAGAGAATTATAGTCTGCGCTTTTTAGAGCAGGCTTTGGAAATTCCAGTATATTTTGAAAACGATGCTAATGCTGCAATGCTTGCAGAAAAAAAGCAAAAATATCCAAATGCGATATATCTGTCTTTGAACCACACCTTAGGAGGTGCATTCTGCATAGATGGAAAGCTGTTTCGCGGGCAGAACCAGAAAGCAGGGGAGTTTGGTCACATGATACTCGTTCCCGGTGGAAGAAAATGTTATTGTGGTAAATCAGGATGTGCAGATGCATATTGTGCAGCAAGTGTACTGACACAAGATAACAGGCAGTCACTGGATGCATTTATGGAAAAAATTGAAAGTGGTGATGAAAAAAATTTGCAGACATGGAATGAGTATTTGGATCATCTTGCTGTTTTGATATCAAATCTGCGGATGGCATATGATATGGACATCATACTAGGAGGTGATGTGGGAGGCGTATTGTCAGATTATATGATACCATTGGGAGAAAAAGTGATGGCATATAATGGCTTTGAGCATGATGTTTCATACTTGAAAAATTGTTCGTATAAGAAAGAAGCGTCGGCTGTTGGAGCCGCGAAATACTTTTTTACAAAACATATGGTAGAATTGTAATTTTTTTGAACGCAGATAAGCAGTCCACCGCATCTGGTGCGTAGGGAATTAAGCGTTGGGTAAGGGGATGTTTAGTCTGTTGGAGTTAAAAACTCCCACTGACAAGTTGCAAAGCGAATGCGATGTCCGATTTATATGTGTGAAAAACGAGAAGTTGTGTAAAATTAGAAAAAGATATTATAGTAAAAAAACGGAAAGAAAACAGTAACTACGGTTTCCTTTCCGTTTTTTGCATATTAATTGTGAAAAATATACAAAAAATATATTTTGAAATTATGAAATATATAAAAATATGAAAAAACATATTGACAAATTGTGTTTATAGGACAATAATATAATTACTTTAATAAAACGTTTTATAAAACGCATAACAATATAAAAAAGGAGGAAACAACTATGTTACAGCAGGTAATGACAAATCCAGGAGAAATTATTTTCAGAGAGATTCCGGTTCCGGAGGTAAAGGAAAATCAGGTGTTGGTAAAGATTATGAATATTGGTGTTTGTGGATCAGATATTCATGTTTATCATGGAAAACATCCGTTTACAAAATATCCGGTAACACAGGGACATGAGGTTTCTGGTGAGATTACAGAACTTGGAAAAAATATCACCGAGTTTCATGTGGGACAGAAGGTGACGATAGAGCCGCAGGTATATTGTGGACATTGCTATCCATGTCGTCATGGAAAGTATAATCTCTGTGAGGAATTAAAAGTAATGGGATTTCAGACGACAGGAACAGCATCTGAGTATTTTGCAGTGGATGCATCTAAAGTAACACCTATTCCGGAAGATATGTCCTATGAAGAAGGAGCTATGATCGAACCTCTTGCTGTGGCAGTTCATGGTGTAAAACAGATGGGCGATGTGGCTGGCATGAATATTGCAGTCCTTGGAGCAGGACCGATCGGAAATCTCGTGGCACAGACAGCAAAAGGAATGGGAGCAGCGAAAGTGATGATCACAGATATCAGTGATCTTAGATTGGCGAAGGCAAAAGAATGTGGAATTGATGTGTGTGTGAATACCAAAAATAAAGACTTCGGTGAGGCGATGATCGAAGCATTTGGACCGGATAAGGCAGATGTGATCTACGACTGTGCCGGAAACAATATCACAATGGGACAGGCAATTAAATATGCAAGAAAAGGAAGCACGATCGTACTGGTGGCTGTTTTTGCAGGAATGGCAGAAGTAGATCTTGCAGTGGCAAATGACCACGAACTTGACATTAAGAGCACGATGATGTACCGCCATGATGATTACATAGATGGAATCAGACTGGTAAATGAGGGCAAAGTTCATTTGAAACCGCTCATCTCAAAGACATTTGCTTTTAAAGATTATCTGAAGGCATACCAGTATATTGATGATAACCGCGAGACAACGATGAAAGTAATTATCAACGTCAGTGAAAAGTAAGGAGTTCGTATGGAAAATAAATATGGAATTGTCGGAATTGCCAATGTCGGGCTTCCGACAAACGATTTACAGAAAACAGTTGAGTTTTATAAGAGTCTTGGATTTGAAGTAATTATGCAGTCTTATAATGAAAAAGCAGGGGAAAAAGTGGCATTTTTACAGATAAAAAATTACTGCATAGAGACTTTTGAAAATGGGAAGGCGGAAATGTCAGACGGTGCATACCAACATGTTGCACTTGATGTGGAAGACATTGAAAGTATGTATCAGAAAATCTGCAATGAAAAATACACAGTTATTACAGACGGAATCGAAGAACTGCCATTTTGGGAAAAAGGTGTGAAGTTTTTTATGATTAAGGGACCAAATGAGGAAAGAATAGAGTTCTGTCAGAAAATCTGATAAAAATAGGAGGGCCATATGGGAGGCGAAAGCAAAAATGGAAAAGTACCGCTGATCAGTAAGATTGCATATGGGTTTGGTGATGTTGGATGTAATTTCAGCTGGATGTTTGTCAGTAATTTTCTGATGATATTTTATACAGACGTGTTCGGAATCAGTATGGCGGCTGTGTCAGCACTGATGCTTTTTTCAAGATTCTGGGATGCAATCAATGATCCAATCGTCGGGGGACTTACGGATAAAACAAAATCGAGATGGGGACGGTACCGTCCATGGCTGTTAGTAGCGGCACCAATTACAGCAATTCTTCTTGTGATGACATTCTGGGCAAGACCTGACTGGCCGCAGAATGGAAAGATCATTTATATGGTAATTACATATTGTCTGCTGGTTTTGGGATATACCTGTGTGAATATTCCATACGGAACCTTGTGTGGTGCTATGACACAGGATATTGATGAACGTGCAAAAATAAATACATCCCGTTCGGTTGCAGCGATGATTGCAATTGGTGTGTTAAATATTATCACAGTTCCGCTGCTCAGCAAATTCGGCAGTCACAGTGCAAAGACAGGATATCTGACGGTTGCGGTCATATATGGATGTATTTTTACAGCCTGTCATTTCTTCTGCTTTGCGAAGACGAAAGAGGCAGTGATTACTCCGGAAAAAGAAAAAATTTCTGTAAAGGTTCAGTTGAAAGCAGTCATGCAGAATAGACCATATCTTCTTGCATTGGCAGGGCAGATATTATTTGGATTTACATTATATGGTAGAAACGCAGATATTCTGTATTATTTTACATATGTGGAAGGAAATGCCTCTTACTACACAACTTATTCGATGTGCATCATTATTCCTTCTATCATCGGGGCAGCCTGTTTTCAACCATTATTCCGCAAGCTGAATAATAAAGGAAGAACAGCATCTCTCTTTGCTTTGTTTACAGGAATTTCCATGTTGTCTATGTTTTTCTTCAATGCCAAAGAATCATCAGCTATTTTTTATGCATTATCTGGTCTTACACAGTTTTTTTTCTCTGGATTTAATACCGCAATCTATGCAATTATTCCAGACTGTGTGGAATATGGGGAGTGGAAAACCGGACTTAGAAATGACGGTTTTCAGTATGCATTTATTTCACTTGGAAATAAAATCGGAATGGCAGTTGGAACAGCACTTTTAGCAGGATTACTTGGAAAATATGGTTATATTGCAAATCAGACACAAAATGCAATTGTACTTTCAATTATGAAACATGCATTTACGACGATTCCAGGTGCACTGTGGATTGTGACTGCGGTTGTATTATTTTTCTACCGGTTAAATAAAAAACGTTATAACGAGATTGTGGAAGAACTGAAAAATGGAAGAAAAAGTTGATATCGTGGCATTGGAAGAATTGCTGATTGATTTTACGGAAGCAGGACACAGCCAGGATGGGAGGAAATTAAAATACCGATACCAATAGAAATTTTAAAATCGGATACAATCTGAATGGCGTTTGCTTTTCTTCCGCCGGTGGATGCAAAAAGCCGTTTTTTTTTCTATCAGACCTTCCTGCTCCAGAAGGTTGAGGTTCTGGCTGACTGTGGATAAACCCATCTGCAGTTCCTGAACGATCTGCTGCTTGGAGGTCTTTTTCTTTCTGTAAATATATTGGTAAACCTTTGAGTTATTTATTTTTTGAGACTAATGTTGGTCAGTCCCTTTTCATTCATGATGTTCTCCTGATTGTGTTACAAGATAATATTAAGTATCAAAATTATTGTAGCATAGAACGAAAAAAAGCAATAAAAAGGATATGCATTACAGAAAGCTGACGGAAAAGCAACAACGATACACAAATATGTTGGAATGATTTCTGGAAAGGGTTTACATATCTTCAAAATGCCATTAATATAAAGAAGGGATCTTCCCATCCATAAAAAATAAGATACGGAGAATTAACATGAAAAAACAATTGAAGGATACTCAGATTCTGTTGGAAATCCTGATCCTGACAGCAGCTGTTGCTATTATTGCAGCGGCAGTCTATTTTTTTCTGGTACCAAGCCATACTTCTGTCAGCAGTATTTCGGGTCTTGGTATCGTACTTTCCAACTTTGTACCGTTGCCCCTTTCCGCCATCACCATGATTCTGAACGTAGTACTTCTGATCATCGGCTTTTTTACCTGCGGAAGAGAATTTGGTGTAAAAACCGTCTACACCAGTATCATGCTTCCTGTTTTTCTTGGACTTTTTGAAAAAATCTTCCCGGATTTTGGTTCAATGACAAACAGTCAGGAGCTGGATGTTCTGTGCTATACACTTGTAGTCAGTGTGGGACTCAGTATTCTTTTTAACAGAAATGCTTCTTCCGGCGGACTTGATATTGTAGCAAAGATCATGAATAAATATCTTCATATGGAGCTTGGAAAAGCCATGTCTCTGTCTGG
This sequence comes from Blautia sp. AM29-29, assembly GCF_003480555.1. Lineage (NCBI taxonomy): Bacteria > Bacillati > Bacillota > Clostridia > Lachnospirales > Lachnospiraceae > Blautia > Blautia sp. AM29-29. The sequence continues at coordinate 217,451 of NZ_QUJD01000002.1, read as the reverse complement.
TATGTGTGTTGCTCTGTCTGCAGCACTCGTTTACGACAAGAAAACGGTAGTCCTGAGTATTCTTGGAACGTATTTTAACGGAATTGTTCTGGATCATTTTATTTTTGACCATAATATCAAACGCCGGGTATGTATCATCACTCCAAAGGAAGAAGAACTTCGGGAATTTATTCTTCATGAGCTGCACAGCGGTGCTACGATCTATGAAGCCTATGGTGCCTATAACATGCAGAAGCGCAAAGAAATCATCACGATCGTAGACAAGACCGAATACCAGAAGCTGATGAATTTTATCAACAAACTTGATCCGAAAGCGTTTATCACAGTTTATAATGTATCCAACATGAGATATCAGCCTAAAATGTAAAAAAGTTCCGCAGCACCTCAATCACAGAAGTGCTACGGAATTTTTTTACCGTAATTTCCTGTGAAAACGTTTCTTGAATTACCCCATGGAGCAAAAACTCCGGCGCGGCGGAAGGAGAAGAAGGGTGGACGGATTCAGATGGATACGATCAATGACGTATATTTTTTTTCAGCAGATGAAACAGGCAGATACCTGTTTTGAGGTCGCGATCGTGCAAATAAGGACACTTTTTTAGACAAAGCGTGTTCTTTTTTTACCACATAAAGTTATCTATAATTAGAGACAGAAAATGGAGGAAGGGTATGAAAAGATATTATTTAGCAATTGATATAGGAGCATCCAGCGGAAGACATATTCTCGGGCATATGGAAGATGGGAAAATGGTTCTCGAGGAAATTTACCGTTTCCCGAATGGAATGCAGAAACGGGACGGTGAGAAGGTGTGGGATATCGAGGCACTCTTTGAAGCCGTGTTGGCCGGAATGAAAAAATGCAGAGAACTTGGAAAGATCCCGGTGAGTGTCGGAATTGATACATGGGCAGTTGATTTTGTCCTTCTGGACAAGGATGATCAGCGGATCGGAAATGCCGTTGCTTATCGCGATGACCGCACGAAAGGAATGGATGAGGAGGTTTATCGCACAGTGCCGGAGGAAGAACTCTATGCATCGACCGGTATTCAGAAACAAATTTTCAACAGCATTTATCAGCTCATGGCGTGGAAGAAGAAAAAGCCGGAACAGCTGGAAAAAGCAGAGACTCTTCTGATGATTCCGGATTACCTGAATTTCCTGCTTTCCGGCGTGAAAGCGCAGGAATACACAAATGCAACAACGACCCAGCTTGTCAATCCGGAAACCGGGGACTGGAACAGGGAGATGATTCAAAAACTGGGATATCCGGAGAAAATCTTCCTGCCGATCCGTGAACCGGGGACTGTGATCGGTCGTCTGAAAAAAGAAATTCAGGAGCAGGTCGGCTTCGACTGTGAGATTGTTCTTCCCGCAACACACGACACAGGCTCCGCAGTAGTCGCTGTGCCAAGCAATGAGGAGCACGTGCTCTATATCAGCTCCGGAACCTGGTCTCTGATGGGAACAGAATTAAAAGAGGCCGATTGCGGGACAGAAGCCATGCAGCACAATTTTACCAATGAAGGCGGCTACAACAGAAGATACCGTTTTCTGAAAAACATTATGGGGCTGTGGATGATTCAGTCTGTACGAAAAGAAATCGCAGAGGAGGTAAGTTTTGGAACCATTTGCGAAATGGCATCGAAATGCAGGATTTCATCCATCGTGGATGCAAATGACGATCGTTTTCTGGCACCGGAACATATGACAGCAGAAGTGCAGAAGGCATGTGAAGAAAGTGGCCAGCAGGTACCGCAGGGAATTACAGAGATCGCAGCAGTGATCTACAACAGTCTGGCAGTATGCTATGCCAAGACATTAAAAGAACTGGAAGAACAAACGGGCTGTCAGTACCGGAAGATTCATGTTGTAGGTGGCGGCGCCAACGCCGATTATCTGAACCGGCTGACAGCAGAAAAGACCGGAAGGACCGTACTGGCGGGACCGACAGAGGCAACTGCCATCGGCAATCTGGCGGTGCAGATGATCACCGGAAAGGAATGCAGCAATTTGAAAGATGCGAGAAACTGTATTTTCCATTCCTTCGAAATCAAACAATATGAGCCATAAAAAATGAGACGAAAGGTTAAAAGGGGCAAAGAACATGTTAGTTGAAACAAAAGCAAAAGTAGGTGTATTTGCAATCGCACTGGGTGCATATCTGCCGCAGTTCCCGACGCTGGTTCCGGAATTTGAGGCACAGTATGATGCGTTCAAAAAGACGATTCCCGATACCGTTGAAATGATCGATGGTGGAATCGTTACAACGAAAGAATTATCCATGGAAGCAGGAGATAAGTTCCGTGCAGCGGATGTAGATCTTGTTATTTTACAGCTTCTGACCTACGCGACCAGCTACAATATGCTCCCGGCAGTCCGTGACCTGAATGTGCCGGTTGTGCTTGTGAATGTGCAGAAACGGAAAGCACCGGATTATGCCAATACCGATACGCCAAAATGGCTGGGTGAGCTGTATGCCTGTGGAGCAGTCGGTGAGATGGTAGCCGATCTGGAGCGTGCAGGAAAACGTCATGCCGTCATCACCGGTGTTGTAGAAGGCGGAGATGCTTACGTGGCAAAGGAAATCGATGAGTGGTGCCGGGCAGCCCAGGTACGCAGAAGATTCCGTTACACCAATATTGCCCAGATCGGAAGACCATATCCGGGAATGATGGACCTGTATATCGATGAAACCAATCTTTACAACCGGATGGGACTTTATACGAAACAGTTCGACTGGGAGAAAATATGGGCAATCGCGGATCCTGTTACAGATGAGGCCGCAATCCGCGCCAAGGCAGAGGAGATTCTGGATACCTTTGACATCGAGGGCGGTGCAACGGTAGAGACCGTATGGGATATGGCAAAATATGTCGTTGCTTTTGAAGAATGGGTAAAAAAAGAAGATCTTGGTATGGTGGCATCCCATTATGACGGCTTTGCCAAGGGGGTTGCCGGAAAACTGGACAGCATGCTGATCCCGGCATTTTCCATGCTGATTAAACAGGGCACAGCCTGCGCCGTAGAGGGTGATATGAAAGTTGCAATGGCAATGAGCATTCTGAAAACAATCGCCGGAACCGGTCAGCTTTCTGAGATGTATTCGATCGATTTCAATGAGGATATCTGTATTATCGGCCATTCCGGATCGGGAGATGCTGATATTTCGCAGGTGAGAAAACCGTCTATGAAAATCGTTGATGTCTTTCATGGCAAGACGGGCGGCGGATATCTGACGCAGTTTTATCCGCCGGTTGGCGATGTTACATACCTTGGAATTACGCAGGATAAAGACGGTCACTTTAAATTTGTTGCTGCAGAGGGTGTCAATGAGGATGGTCCGATCTTTACCTTTGGCGATACCAATATGAGAACACGTTTCTCTATTGGGGCAAGAGAGTTCTGCAACAGATGGAGTGAAGCGGGACCAACACATCATATGGCAGCTGCGGTCGGACACCATATTGATACGATTCTGAAAGTGGCAAAAATCCTGGATGTGCCGGTAGAGGTTGTGTGCCGGTAAATATCGATAAAAGAAGAGGAAAAGAGAGAAAGAAGAGGGAAAAAACATGAAATTTTTAGATGCAGAATTTGTAAAGGGCTTTATCCGCATGGCAAATGACGGCTGGGAGCAGGGATGGCATGAGAGAAACGGCGGAAACCTTTCTTACCGTGTGAAACCGGAAGAGGTTGAAGAGGTAAAAGAAAACTTTGAGGCCAGAGAGTGGAATCCGATCGGAACCGCCGTTCCAAATCTTGCGGGAGAGTATTTCCTGGTAACCGGAAGCGGAAAATATTTCCGAAATGTCACAATCAAACCGGAAGACAGCATCTGTATGATTGAGCTGGATAAAAAAGGTGAAAATTACCGCATCGTCTGGGGCCTCGTCAACGGAGGACGTCCGACCTCAGAGCTTCCGAGCCATCTGATGAACCTGGAGGTAAAAAAACTGCAGGACGAAAGATACCGCGTTGTTTACCATGCACATACCACCAACGTGATCGCGCTTACCTTTGTTCTGCCGCTGGAAGATAAAGTATTTACCCGCGAACTCTGGGAGATGGCAACCGAGTGCCCTGTTGTATTCCCGTCCGGAATCGGTGTCGTTCCGTGGATGGTTCCGGGAGGCAGAGAGATCGCCGTTGCCACGAGCGAGCTGATGAAGAAATATGATCTTGCTATCTGGGCACACCACGGCATGTTCGCCGCCGGCTTTGATTTTGACCTGACCTTTGGGCTGATGCATACCGCAGAAAAATCTGCAGAAATTCTGGTAAAAACACTTTCCATGCAGCCAACGAAACGTCAGACGATCACACCGGATGAATTCCGCCATCTGGCAAAGGATTTTGGTGTAACACTGCCGGAAGAATTTTTGTATGAGAAATAAAACTGGAAACTGATAGTGAAAAATGGCCGTCTGATCCTTGCACTGAGGAATGGGACGGCCATTTTTTTGCTGTGCAGAAGAAAAAGTCTATTAATTTCTTTTGGAATTTGATAAACTATAAGATAAGATTATCGATTAGAAAACAGTGGAACATTTCATTATCAGACAGAAAATGCTGGTGTGTCTGCGCTCAGAAAGGAAAGATGAAATATGACTTCAGCGATTAGTATAGGAAAGCAGGATTTTGCTTCCCTTCGAGAAAATCATTATTTTTATGTTGATAAAACCGATTTTATCAGACAATGGTGGGAAAGTGGAGATGACATTACGCTGATCACACGTCCGAGAAGATTTGGCAAAACATTGAATATGAGCATGCTGAATTGTTTCTTTTCCAGACAGTATGCAGAAAAAGGTACCATCTTTGAAGGGCTTTCCATCTGGAAACAGGAAAAATACCGCAGACTGCAGGGAACTTATCCGGTGATTTTTCTGAGCTTTGCGGACGTAAAACAGAATAACTATCAAGATGCAGTGCAGAAGATAAAAAATATTATTGTAGATGCTTATCGCCAACATCGGTATTTGGAGCAGGAAGAATGCTTTACGCAAAATGAGAAACAGCAGATGCTGGAAATTACAGAAAAAATGAGTGATGTGACAGCACAGGATGCATTAAAAAATCTTTCCAGTTATTTGAATCTTTTATATGGAAAAAAAGTTTTGATCTTTCTGGATGAATATGACACGCCCATGCAGGAAGCCTATATTCATGGATACTGGGATGAATTTGTAGGATTTATGAGAAGCCTTTTCAATGCGACATTCAAAACAAATCCATATCTGGAACGCGCTGTGATGACTGGAATTACCCGTATTTCCAAAGAATCTGTCTTTTCAGACCTCAATAATCTGACAGTTATTACAACAACATCGGATGCCTATGCAGACTGTTTTGGTTTTACAGAAGAAGAGGTATTTCAATCATTAGATCAATTTGGAATGCCGGAAAAGAAAGATCTGGTAAAGCAATGGTATGACGGATTTTGCTTTGGCACGCATCGTGATGTTTACAATCCGTGGTCTATTACAAATTATCTGAAAGAGAAAAAACTGCGGCCCTACTGGGCAGCTACAAGTTCCAATGGATTGATCAGCAAACTCCTGCAGTCGGCATCGGTAAATATGAAGGAAGAACTGGAAAAACTGATCAACAGACAACAAATTGTAGTTAATTTTGATGAGCAGATTATATTTGGACAATTAGAACAGGATGAAAGTGCGGTATGGAGTCTGTTGGTGGCAAGCGGTTATCTGAAAGTGGAGGAGATTGAATACAGAGGACTGACGCTGGAGCCGTGGTATTCTCTTTCCATCACAAATCTGGAGACTGTGAGCATGTTTTCGAATATGTTCAAAAGCTGGTTTGCAGCGGCATCTGCCAATTATAATGAATTTATCAAAGCATTGCTGAATGGGGATGTAAAAGCGATGAACCTCTATATGAATGATATTGCACTTGCTACATTTAGTAATTTTGATGCTGGAAAACATGCGTCCGAGCGGAGCCAGCCAGAGCGGTTTTATCATGGATTTGTACTTGGGCTGCTGGTGGAAGTGCGAGATCTTTATGAGGTGCGTTCCAATCGGGAAAGTGGGTATGGAAGATACGATGTGATTCTAATTCCCAGAAATTTGGATCGAGATGCTATGATTCTGGAATTTAAAGTAAAAGAAACGGAAGAAAAAACGCTGCAGGAAACGGTACAAAAAGCACTGGCGCAGATTGAAATAAAGAAATACGACGTGGAACTAAAAGAACGGGGAATTCCAAAAGAAAGAATCCGGTATTATGGATTTGCGTTTGAAGGGAAAAAGGTACTAATTGGGTAATAGAAAACGCTGTCAATGCTTCTCTGGAAGGGGAAGCGGGACAGCGTTTTTCTGTTAATTGTGATTAGAGTACCATTTGAAGCAGCATCGCCAAAAGCGGCATCGTCACAATAGAAGCCAGCATAGTAACAACATTGATGGCACTGGCATAGCGTGAATCGTTTCCGTATACCTGGCACATCTGTGTAACTGTAGAGGCAGATGGCGTGATGACGGCGAGAAAAACAATCAGAATCAGCGTCGGTCCGTCTGCAGAAAGATCGGCAAGATGGCTGATTTTCAGAAGAACAAGCGCCATCAGCGGAACGGCGATCAGGCGGAGAAAGGTCACGAAGTAAATCCGTTTATTCGCAAAAATCTGCCGGAAGTCCATGCCGGCAAAAAGCATACCCGTAACAATCATACTGGCAGGGCCAACCATGCTTCCGACAGAATGAAGCGTATTGTTGACCAGCGCAGGAAGCCGGATGCCCGTGAAAAAAAGAAGAATTCCGACGAAAATAGAAATAATATTGAGGTTCAGAACAATCTTCTTCCAGTCATAGGAAGCCTCACGGCTGATCACCTTTTTGCAATGCGTCCAGAAAAAGACAAGCTGTACGCTCATATAAACACAGCTGTAAAGCACCCATTCCGCTCCTAAAACAGCCGTCACAAGCGGCACAATCAGATTGCCGGAATTGGAGTAGTAAACAGAAGTTATCTCAACCGCATCCAAATGAAACACCCGTCCAAGAGCTGAAACCGCAAAAAGAAGCACAACCTGCATCAGAAACGAAGCCGCAAACGCAACCAGCAGCCCCCGCACCGTTTCCGGCGTGTAATCGACCTGAAACGCATTCAGAATCACGCAGGGAATGATCAGGTACAGCACAATTTTCGACAGAACTTTGCTGTCCTCATCCTTTAAAAGTCCGGCTTTTACGATTAAAAAGCTCATAAAAATCATAAGAAAAAGCTGCGCGATCTGCTGCGCAAGAAGAATACTGATCATCATAAAATCCACCCGTATTTGTGCCTTATGGGAAATATTATAAGACGATGGGGAGGGAATTTCAAATTCTTTTTTGGGGGATTTTGGTTGAAAAGGATGACAAACATGTAAGAAAAATGGCTGTTGACCAAAAGAAAATGCTGTCGTATAATATATTTGACAAGAGAACCGTTGGTCAGTGCACACCTGACCGCCGGATAAAGTTTTTAGCTAAAAATAGCGCTTTACTTTACCAGAGCAGGAGCGCTATTTTTGATTTGACAAAGTTATACTATTGCAATACAATATATACTGCAAGACAGCTGGAAGGTGAGCGCAATCACCCATCTGGCGAAATGTTAAATAGCTATAAGAAATGGTCATCCATGCTTACCAGAGAGCAGGATGGCCATTTCTTATGTGCATATATTTGAAAAATTGATTACATGTAAAAAGAATAAATGGATGGATTTGTTCTGACCGTTTCCTTTTGAATAAGTGTTTTGATTTGTACACTCTAACCAATGCAGGCGTTTTTACCTGCATATTTATTATAGGTGTTGTGCGAAAAAAACAATAAAAATTAAAAATGAATACTACAATTCAATGTGAATTGATTTTATTTACGATTTGTCCTATAATTTTGAGTAAAGAACAGATCTGCAAATCTGGATTTAGCGAGAGGTTTATGGAAATCTATTTGTATAATTATCAATGCAAATTGTAAAAAAGGATGTTATGGTGGATCAATTAAAGAAGGAGTAGAGCGTAAATGGCGGATAAAAATACAGCGAATATTGGATTTGAAAAGCAGATATGGGATGCTGCATGTGTACTGCGTGGTAATCTGGATGCTTCGGAATATAAGAGTGTAGTTTTGGGGCTAATTTTTCTGAAATATATTTCTGACAGATTCGACGAGAAATATCAAGCCTTGGTTGAGGAGGGGGAAGGTTTTGAGGAAGATATTGATGAATATACTTCCGAAGGAATCTTCTTCGTACCAGCAGGAGCCCGGTGGAATGAAATTGCGGCAAAAGCGCACACGCCAGAAATCGGCACAGTAATTGATGATGCCATGCGTGCAATTGAAAAAGAAAATAAACGATTGAAAGATATTCTGCCAAAGAATTTTGCACGCCCCGAATTGGATAAGCGAAGACTGGGTGATGTTGTAGACTTATTCACAAATATCCAAATGATTGAGCATGGAAGTGAAAAAGATATTCTTGGACGAACCTATGAATATTGTCTGTCTATGTTTGCAGAACAGGAAGGAAAACGTGGTGGTGAATTCTTTACGCCATCCTGTGTGGTTCGGACTTTAGTGGAAATTTTGAAACCATTTAAAGGCCGTGTCTATGATCCATGTTGTGGATCGGGTGGAATGTTTGTACAGTCGGCAAAATTTGTAGAAAATCATAGTGGAAATATTAGTAACATTTCTATTTATGGACAGGATTCCAATCCGACAACCTGGAAGATGGCACAGATGAACCTTGCCATTCGCGGAATCGAACCAGATCTTGGAAACTATGCGGCAGATACCTTTCTGGAAGATCAGCATCCTACTCTTCGAGCAGATTATATTATGGCAAATCCGCCGTTCAATCTTTCTGACTGGGGAGCAGATAAGTTAAAAGAAGATTTACGCTGGAAATATGGAACACCACCGGCGGGAAATGCCAACTTTGCATGGCTGCAGCATATGATTTATCATCTCAATCCTACGGGAGGCCAGATCGGTATGGTGCTTGCAAATGGATCGCTTTCTTCACAGTCTGGCGGAGAGGGAGAGATCCGAAAAAATATTATCAATGCAGATCTGGTAGAATGCATCATTGCTATGCCGACGCAGTTATTCTATACCACACAGATTCCGGTATCACTTTGGTTTATCAACAACCATAAGAAACAGACAGAGAAGACGTTGTTTATTGATGCACGTAAAATGGGAACCATGGTAAGCCGCAAACTTCGGGAACTGACAGAGGAAGATATCAAGAAAATTGCGGATACTTATACGGCGTTTGTAGATGGAACGTTAGAAGATGTGAAGGGATTTTGTGCAGTAGCAGACACCACAGAAATTGAAAAACAAGACTACATCCTGACACCAGGACGGTACGTCGGCATCGAAGAGCAAGAAGACGATGGGGAACCATTTGAAGATAAGATGAATCGATTGACATCGGAACTTTCGGAAATGTTTGCGAAGAGTCATGAGTTGGAAGAGAAAATACGGAAAAATTTGGGGGCTATTGGATATGAGATCTGAGTGGAAAGTTGTAAAATTATCTGACATTGCAGAATTTAATCCTAGAGAATCTCTTCCAAAAGGAACTATTGCAAAAAAGGTGGCAATGGATAAACTTCAACCGTTTTACAGAGATATTCCGTCGTATGAGATAGAAGCGTTTAACGGGGGAACGAAATTTCGAAATGGCGATACTATAATGGCTCGAATCACACCTTGTTTGGAAAATGGAAAAACAGCAAAAGTAAATATCTTAGAAGAAAATGAGGTTGGTTTTGGATCAACAGAGTATATTGTTTTTCGTGCAAAACAAGGGGTAGACGCAGATTATCTTTATTATTTGATCAGTAGTCCTTGGGTACGGGAACCAGCAATTAAATCAATGGTAGGATCATCGGGAAGGCAACGTGTTCAAACGGATGTGCTTCAAAATTTGAAAATTTTAAATCCGGCATATAATGAACAGAAAAAAATTGGTGGTATTTTAAGTGATTTGGACGACAAAATTGCGATGAATGCAAGGATAAACAAGAATTTATATGCGGCTTAGAGGTCGATGTCGGAGACGTCGATCTCGCCGGACATGAGTTTCGGAAGTAAAGAGTCTCTAATTGCTGCAAGATTCTCGGATTCTTTATTGTTATAGGATGCAGTCTGATAAAAGGGAGACACTTGTGCTTCAAAAGTTGAAAGCATTTGATCATCAGGAATCTGGAGTGGAATGGCGTTAAGGATCTTAGTGGTCATGCTAGGAACGGCAGATCCGGCGTTCATGGATGCTAAATCCTTCCCTTTAAGGAAATGAAAAACAAACTTTGCAACATTCTGTCGCTTCATTTTCGTAAAGAACATCGTATCCACTGACCAGAATGGCTCGTTAACATACATAACGTTGTTGAGTGTTCCTTTACGAGGAACGAGAACCGATTCCTGTTCATATAAAGCCCGATCAACATGGCGCATAATACCTCCTGAACCATAAACAGGTATATCGCCATCATGCAGTTTCTTATGATCTTTGCCATAACAAACTTCGATGAGATCAGAGAGCTTGCCTTCAGGCCATAAAGAATCTGCGTCAGTGATGAACATTTTCGTGTATATGGCTTGAGCTTGCTCAAGTAAATTCTTGTTTAACCTAAATACTCCCACCAACGGCGGGAGCTAAAGCCAACGGAACTGCCGTTGAGTCGTTCTCTGGAAAATAAATTTGAAGGAGAATGACCTATGAAACAACAAATTATTTCAGAGGTGGTGCAGCAAATGCTGCCACACCTCGACAATGCCCAGATGCAGCAACTGCAAAAGGTGCTTGAAAATGCACTGTTTGGCTGCGAGATTACAGCGCAGACAGAAAAGAGCGATACAGACAACAACCCAAAGCTGATAGACGCTTTTGTTGCAGCAAAACGGATTGAAGGCTGTTCAGAAAAAACGCTGAAATATTACCGCACAACCATTGAAACGATGGTGGCTTCGATAAACAAAGGTATTCGCCACATTCAGACGGAGGACCTGCGTTCCTATCTGACAGATTATCAAGGTAAGAACCAGTCCAGCCGTGTGACGATAGATAATATTCGCAGGATTTTGTCCAGCTTTTTCTCATGGTTGGAGGATGAGGATTATATTTTGAAAAGTCCTGTTCGCCGTATTCATAAGGTGAAAACGGCAACTAATATCAAGGAAACATACACAGACGAGGACTTGGAGAAAATGCGCGACAACTGCGCAGAACTTCGGGATCTGGCGATGATTGATATGCTGGCCTCTACCGGAATGCGTATCGGTGAAATGGTTTTGCTGAACAAAGCGGACATCAATTTTAACGAGCGTGAATGTGTGGTTTTCGGTAAAGGCGATAAGGAACGCATCGTATACTTTGATGCTCGGACAAAGATTCATCTACAAAACTACATTGACAGCAGAACGGATGATAATCCGGCATTGTTTATTACCCTGCGTTCTCCGCATGAGAGAATCAAAATCGGCGGCATCGAATCCCGTCTGCGTGAAATGGGTAAACGGTTGGATATTCCGAAAGTCCATCCACATAAGTTCCGAAGAACGCTTGCAACGATGGCGATTGATAAAGGAATGCCGATTGAGCAGTTACAGCAGCTCTTGGGACATAAACGAATAGATACGACCTTGCAGTACGCAATGGTCAAACAGAGCAATGTTAAGTTGGCTCACAAGAAATACATAGGTTAAGGAAGGTGGTTATATGACGCAAATTAAACACTATGAATTGGGTGAACTTGCTGATGTTACAAAGTTGGCAGGATTTGAGTTTACAAAGTATATAAAATACAATAATTATGGGGAAATTATAGCATTAAGAGCTTTGAATCTTCGGCATGGAGAACTGGATTTAACAGATATCAAAAGAATTGATAGAAGTGTATCTGAACTTTTACCGAGAAGCAAATTATATATAAACGATATTTTGCTTACATATACAGGAAATGGGTATGGAGATTGTGCAATTATTGAGGAAAATGATAAATATCATTTAGCACCCAATATCTGTAAAATTGCATCGAATGTTGAAAAAGTTGTTCCATATTATTTATATAGCTATATTAGAACCAATGAATTTTATAAGATTATGTCGAGTCATATGACAGGATCAAGTCAGCCAACAATACCGATGAAAACAATTCGAATGCTTCCGATTCCACTTCCACCTATTGTTGTTCAGGAAAAGATTGCAGAAGTTGCATATTGCATAAATGAAAAAATAAGGAAAAATAATGCCATAAACAAGAATTTAGAGCAGCAAGCTCAGGCTATATTTGCAAATGAGTTTTTATCTCTTGAGACGTTACCCGAAGGCTGGAAACAAGCCAGTTTGATAGACATTGCAGACTATCTAAATGGTCTTGCTATGCAAAAATATCGTCCAACCGCTGACGAAAGCGGCATTCCGGTTCTTAAAATCAAGGAACTTCGTCAAGGGTGTTGTGATGATAATAGCGAGTTATGCTCTCCAAATATTAAATCCAATTATATCATTCACGATGGTGATGTTATTTTTTCTTGGTCGGGCAGCTTATTGGTTGACCTTTGGTGTGGCGGTATCTGTGGTTTGAATCAGCATTTATTCAAGGTCACATCAAGCAAATATGACAAATGGTTTTATTATGCTTGGACAAAGCACCACCTTGACCGCTTTGTAGCTGTTGCCGCCGATAAAGCTACAACCATGGGGCATATTAAACGAGATGAACTTGCAAAAGCAGAAGTTCTTATTCCTAATAAAAAAGACTATGACCGCATAGGTGCTTTACTCCAGCCCATCTATGAAATGATCATATCAAATCGAATAGAGAATAAAAAACTTGCCGCAACAAGAGATACTTTGCTTCCTAAGCTGATGAATGGTGAAATTGATATATCGGAGGTGGATTATGAATAAGAAAGACCTCTCAATACCATTTAGTGCACCGCTTAATCCACAAGATACCGAACAACAGACCTATGGTTGCAGAGCCAACAATCCAGACATATGCGGAAATAATGGCTTACCTAACATCTGTGCTTTTTCTTCTACGGATTGTATATGCAAAAAGCCGTCAAGAGCTTGGAAAAAGCAATACAACAAACTCAAGGATTAAGCCGCTAAATTCTTGTTTAATTATTCGTGGAGGAATATTTTATGCTCAAAGATTGGAATTTTTGGTGTTCTATAATCACGGCGTTAGTAGCTATAGTGGCATTGTTTTTATCAATTCATCAAATAAAACTTAGCAATAAACAGAGTTTATTTGATCGTAGATTGAAAGCATATATGTTGGCAAATGGACTGATTTCCCTTTGCAAGGATAATTATAAGTGGATCTCGGAAGAAAGAGAGGCTGAACCTCAGTTAGCCAATGATTACAATTTTAAGTTGCTAACTAATAATACTTATATGGAAAGCCAGGCAGATGCCATTGATCATCCATTGGAACAGCCTTTTCATAAAGAATTTTTGCGGAAACGAGAAGAACTCAGAAATTCAGCAATGGAAGTTGAGTTAATTTTTAGAGGAGAAGCTGCCCTAACATATAGCGAATTTTTGAGGGCATATGAGTCTGCGTTGGCTACGATGTATCAATATCAGATTATCATTGACAAAATGATGAAAGAAAATGAAAAACATCCTATGACTCTGGAAAAAGCTGGGAAAATGTTTTCGGAAGAAAATTATAGGAATAATCTTTATAATGCATTAGAAAAATTAAAAAAAACATATGATGTAGCGATTCAAGACAACATAAAAAAGCAGATGGAAAAACAACTTAGATTGATATAAGAGCATTGATAAGGTACATTTAAGTGAACTATGAGATTCTATCATAGAACCACAATAAAAACCACAGGAGGCCAGTCATGCCAAGTTTATTTACAGAAGATACCTACGAACAAGCCGTCATCGAGCTGTTCGAAAATATGGGCTATGATCACCTGTACGCCCCGGAGATGGAGAGGGACTACACGAGTCCTCTGCTTGATTCTGTCTTGCGGGATAGTTTGGTGCGCATTAATCGTGGTCTGCCTGTAGATGCGATTGAAGAGGCAATAACGAAATTAAGAACCTTTGATACAGGAAGTCTGCTGCAGAAAAATATCATTTTTATGGACTATTTGCAAAATGGAATCACAGTTAAGTTCTTTGTAAAAGGGGAAGAGCAGTCATCTATTGTGCGGTTAGTTGACTTTGAGAAAGAACAGAATAATACATTTTATGCAGTGAATCAGTTTACCTTTATTGAAAATGGAAACAATCGACGCCCTGATATTATTCTGTTTATCAATGGCCTTCCGCTGGTGCTGATGGAGCTGAAAAGTCCTGCAAAAGATGAGGTCGGAGCAGAAAATGCATATAATCAGATCCGTAACTATATGCAGGACATCCCCGCTATGTTTTATTACAATGCGATTTGTGTAATCAGCGATTTGTCTACGAATAAGGCAGGAACGATTACATCCGGTCTGGATCGTTTTATGGAATGGAAAACAAAAGACGGGGACTATGAAGAGACGGCATATGCGCAGTTTGACACGTTTTATGAAGGCATGTTTCAGAAAGCACGACTGCTTGATCTTTTGAAAAACTTTATTCTCTTTTCCGGCACAGGAGCAGGGCGTTTTAAAGTTTTAGCAGGATATCATCAGTATTTCGCAGTCCGTAAAGCAATTGAAAAAGCCAAAATAGCAACAAAAACAGATGGTAAAGGTGGTGTGTTCTGGCATACACAGGGATCAGGAAAATCGCTGTCTATGGTATTTTATGCTCATTTACTACAAGAAGCATTAAACAGTCCGACAGTGGTTGTTATGACAGACCGCATTGATCTGGATGACCAGCTTTATGCACAGTTTTCACAGTGTGCAGATTTTCTGCGTCAGACACCAGTTCAGGCGGAGAGCAAAGAACATTTGAAAACACTTCTTGAGGGAAGAAGTGCGAATGGAATCATTTTTACTACGATGTTTAAGTTTGAACGGGGAGAAAAACCGTTATCGGAGAGACGAAATATTGTGGTAATGGCGGATGAAGCGCATCGGGGCCAGTATGGATTTGATGAAAAGATCGTGATTTCTGAAAATGAAGATGGAGAAAAAGAGGCCCGTACCGTGATTGGAAATGCGCGTGTTATTCATGATGCATTGCCGAATGCAACGTTTATCGGATTTACAGGAACGCCTATTTCAGCGAAAGACAGAAATACAAGAGAAGTATTTGGCGATTACATTGATGTTTATGATATGACGCAGGCGGTAGAAGATGGTGCGACAAGACCAGTTTATTATGAGAGTCGAGTTGTTCACTTGAAGCTGGATGAAAATACATTGGCATTGATCGACTCTACGTACGATATTCTGGAGCAGCAATCTGACAGCGCAACGATTGAGAAAAGTAAGAAAATGTTGGGACAAATGGAAAGCGTGCTGGGAGCAGATTCTACGATTGAGTCTCTTTGTGATGATATTGTTGAGCATTATGAAAAATACCGGGAAAATCTGCTGACAGGAAAAGCGATGATCGTAGCGTATTCACGAAAGATCGCAATGAAAATTTATCGCCAGATTTTGAAAATTCGTCCAACGTGGGAAGAAAAAATCGGAGTGGTCATGACAGGGGGCAACAGTGACCCAGAAGACTGGAAAAAAATAATTGGTACAAAAACACATAAGGAAGAACTGGCGAGAAAATTCAAGGACAATAACGATCCGATGAAGATTGCGATTGTTGTGGATATGTGGCTCACGGGATTTGATGTTCCTTCGCTGGCAACGATGTATGTATACAAGCCGATGCATGGATATAATCTTATGCAGGCGATTGCGCGTGTGAATCGTGTGTTTAAGGATAAAGAAGGCGGATTGATTGTGGATTACGTCGGCATTGCATCAGCGTTAAAAGCGGCAATGAAAGAATATACGAAACGGGATCAGTCAAGATATGGTGATATGAATATCGCAAAAGTGGCATATCCGAAATTTCAGGAGAAGCTGCAGGTCTGCAAGGATTTACTGTATGGATTTGATTTTAGTGGTTTTATTGACGGGTCGCCGCTTACGATGGCAAAACTTATTACAGGCGGCGTCAATTTTGTATTGGATGCAAAAGTACCGAAACGGAAAGAGCTGTTTTTGAAAGAAGCTATGCTTTTAAAGCAGTCTCATTCCCTGTGCTCCAGCATGACGACAGAACAGGAGCGTCATGAGGCAGCATATATGGAGGCTGTCCGGTCTACGGTTACGAAGATTACTTACGGTGGTACAGGTGGAAAGAATCTGTCTCTGAAAGAAATCAATGAGCAGATCAATGCACTTTTAAAAGCAGCAATTCAGAGTGAAGGTGTGATTAGTTTATTCGACAGCAGCAAAACGGGCGGCGAAAAATTCAGTCTTTTTGATCCGGCGGTGCTGGATGAGATTTCGAGGATAAAGGAAAAGAATATTGCCGTAGAAATATTGAAAAAATTGATGACTGAACAGATTACCCTGTACAAAAGAACAAATGTAGTGCAGTCGCAGAAATTCTCTGAGAAAATAGCAAAGTTAATGAATGCATATTACAATGGATTGATTACAAATGAAGAAGTTATAAAAGAGCTTTTGAGAACAGCGGAAGAAATTGCGGCTTTACATAAAAATGGTCAGAAACTAGGCTTGTCACAGGAAGAACTGGCTTTTTATGATGCGTTGACAAAGCCGGAGCATATCAAAGATTTTTATCAAAACGAAGACCTTATCGCAATGACTAAAGAACTCACAGAAATGCTTCGTAGAAATCGTACCATTGACTGGCAAAAGAAGGAGACGGCCAGAGCATCTATGCGAAAGATGGTTAAGCGTCTTCTGAAAAAATATAAGTATCCGCCGGAAGATTATGATTTTGCAATTAATACAGTGATTAGCCAGTGTGAGTTATGGACAGATCACGCAGAAATGCCAGAGATAGAGAAAAAAACTACAGTCTATGCCATGAATCAGGAGCAGGTGCTTGGAATGGTGGCAGAAGAAGATGGGGGATATGGGAAGAAAAAATAATAAGGGTAAGAAAATTATTTCCATGGACAAAAGAAGATAGAAATTGTACCATGTAGGTATCAAATGATACCACATGGAGAGCGACTAAGTTGTCTATGGAAACAAGATCTCGAATTGAGTCGGAACAAGAAGTTAAAGCATATATACAAGATTTAAAGTTTGCTCTCAACAATGGAGCAAGAATAGATTTTCAGGCACGGAGAAAAGTGGACGAAAAGCGGAAAGAAAAATATACAAATCAATATACAGTAGAGGCATTATTTCCGAATGAGAACCCATTAGAGGCATTGAAAAGAGAACTGTTGACACTTTTTGTGGAAGAATATATGAGAACGGTAAAAGATCTCGCTTTCCCGGGAGAAAAGAAATGCGGGAATTTGGAAAAGTCTATAATGGGAAAGATGACGTATACATAAAAATAAGAGTGGAATTATTTGGAATGTATGGAAATGCAACAACATTTGTCATGTCGTTCCACTTTGCTGAGAAACCATTTACAGCAGAAATGTTTCCCTATAGGAGGTAGGAGGTGTTTTCATGCATATGAAAATTATAAAAAGTGAAAAACGTTTGTGCACATGTTGCATGGAAGAGCATGAAGTGAAAACAGTTCTTGTTGAGGAGCAGATGACATTTAAGAATGTGAAAGTTGCTTATAAAGCGACCTATTTTTATTGTGATGCAGCTGAAGAATTCTATATGGATGAGGAGCAGATACAGGAAAATGATATACATCTGAAAGATGCCTATCGAGAAAAAGAAGGACTTTTGACATCGGGACAGATTCGGAGCATTCGGGAGAAATATGGAATTAGCCAGAGTGATTTATGCACGTTGCTTGGATGGGGCGGCAAAACAATTACCAGATATGAAAGTCATCAGGTCCAGGATAAAGCGCACGATACTATTTTGAAAAAGATAGATCAGGATCCAGAATGGTTTTTGACACTGCTGGATGATGCAAAGAGCGATTTATCTGAGAGTGCTTATGAAAAGTATTTAAATAAAGCAACGTCCTTATATGAAGAAGATCAGGATCTTTATTTAAAAAAAGCAATCGAAGCGAGCTATGTAAAATTTCAGGGAAATACAAGTGCGCAGGGAAATACAAAATTGTCTCTGAATAAAGTTGTTGATGTGATCCGATATCTGGCCGCATCCAAAAAAGTTACGAATCTTTATAAAGTCAAGTTGATGAAGCTTATGTGGTATGCAGATGCATTATCTTACCAAAAAAGAGGATTTGCTATTACTGGATTGGTGTACCAGGCATTGCCAATGGGGGCTGTTCCGGTGGGACATAATTCAATTATTAATTTGAAAGATGTGCCATGCGAAGAAGTAGATATGGGAGAGACAAATGCGTATCATTTTTCTTTAAAAGGGGAACAGAAATTTTCTGCATTGTCAGGGGAAGATATTAAAATTCTGGATGTTGTAATAGAAAAACTTGGTCGGATGTCAAAAAATGAAATTGTATCATTTATGCATAAAGAGCAGGCGTATGAGAGGACTTTACCAAGAGATAATATTTCTTTTGAATATGCAAAACAACTGAGAATATAAGAAAAATGGAAGGATAAAAACGCTTCTACTCTATTGTGGATTGGTATTTTAAAGAAATCTGCCAGGTTAAAATCAAAATTCATTTGTATGGAAAAGAAAACTTACGAAAATAAAAAAAGAAACGAGCAACCCGATTGAGCCCTAAGGCTGTACACGACAAAAAACCCATTTCTTAATTTCTATAATAAAGGAAGGCTGAATTATAGTCAAGAAATTTTTGCGATTTTAAAACAAAGTAATAAAAAGTGTGATATAATAACCTCATAATGAAAAGTAAAATTCCGCCTATTTTTCAACATTGTAGGCGGCAATTTTACACCTACAAGTTAGTGAATCCTAATAAAAGTAAGATGGAGGTACCTGCCTATGATGGAATACACCAGTAAATACTGGAATATGCTGACTCCTTTAATAAAGAAAAGTCTGCTAAAACGCTACGGAAAAGAGGAGACCGCAGAGCTTCTCCGCAAGACTAACCAGATCTACCGCGACATGCTTCGCCGCGCCGATGATATCGGAAAGGACAACCCGATGGCGTCGAATCTCTATGAAGGCCTCATTTTTCTTGCGCTCTGGGATGCGTCGGACAGACAGATTTCTGTGGATGAACTGCGTACAATCTCAGAGGAGATGATGTCCTTCCCGTTTCTGAAAGCCATGGGCCTGATGATTAATGCGAATAAGAAGAGCGGCATGGCGCGGATTGCGAAGATGATGCATAAGGATGCCGCCTGGCTGGAAGCACATCCGCAGTATAAGGCGTATTCGTGGGATTTTCATTTTGATGAGACGAAGCATCAGGACGGTTTTTATTACCACTTCACCCAATGTCCCCTGAACACCCTCGCCCGAAAAGAGGGCTATCTGGAAGTGCTGCCGATTATGTGCGACATTGATTACAAGACAGCAGCCCTGATGCACGCGAAGCTCTACCGTGACCATACACTGGCAGGCAGCGGTGAGGTCTGTGATTACTGGTTCGTGGGGGACAAGGTGGAAAATCCGAAATAAAATAAGACCGGGACGGAACCGGTGAAATGGAAGGGAGATCACCCAGAATGAGCAATGAAAAAATAAAACCAAAACTGAACGGAACTGCCGAGACGATGCTGCAGTGCTTCTACGCCCGTGCCATGCACAGCAGAAATCCGAAAAACAAGTTCCGCGACACCAAAGCAGAAGAGCTGATTGACCGCATCGACTATGATTTCAGCAATGCGAAAAAGGACACAGCAATGAGCGGCGGAATCGTAGCGCGGAGTGTTGTGTTTGATGAGCTGGTCAGCGACTTTATCCGAAAAAACCCGGATTGTACCGTCGTCAACATCGACTGTGGTCTGGACACTCGTTTTTACCGCATGGATAATGGAAAAATTACCTGGTACAATCTCGATCTGCCGGAGACGATTGAGGTGCGCGATTCGATCTATCAGGAATCCGGCCGCGTTTCCACGATTGCGTGTTCCGTGCTCGACCCGGCATGGGCCGATCAGGTAAAAGTGTGGGGCAAAATGCTTTTCATTATCGAAGGTCTGACCATGTACATGAAAGCGGATGAGGTCAGAATGATGCTCGCCATCATCCGCGATCATTTCGACAATGCCTACGTCTGCATGGAAACGCTGTGCCCGTACTTTGTAAAGAAAGAAAACATCGAAAAATCTATTCAGGCGACGGGCGCGACGTTTACCTGGGGTGCGAACAGCTTTGCAGACCTGGGCGACATTGCCGCCGGTTTCCGAAAAGTAAAAGACGACAACATCGCCCGCGGTATGGAAACGCTGAATCCCATCTACAAGCTGGTGATGTGGATGCCGATCATCCACAAATTCGCAGAGAAAATTCTGGTGTTTGAAAAAGCGTAAGAAAAGAAATGAAAAGAAACAGGCAGCCCGGCAGCGGAAAAGCCCCAAAAGCTTCCGTGCAGGGAATCTGTTTTTTGCTTGTACAGGAAATTAACAAATCATTCATCCGGCCACACAAAGTGTGCGTTTCCCGCCTCAAGTCCGTCGATCAGAATATTCTGTCCCGTGCAGAACCGGTTCGTCACGGTCATAAAATACGCCCAGTCCGCCGTTTCCTCGACGGTCATCCACCGTTTCAGCGGTGTCAGATCCATGATCTGATCCCAGAGCTTTTGGTCTTCTGTGACAGGCAGATTCAACTCGGTCAGTACGCCGCCGAAATCAAGGCTGTTGCACGTTCCGCCATACGGTGCAATGCGGAGTGCCACGTTTTTCGTGTAGGCGAGCACACCGCCCTTGCTTGCCGTGTATTCCGGAAACTCAGCTCCGGTATGGCCGCTGGCCGAGCCGATCATAAGGACGGCGCGGATGGTGTCATGAATGCCATACGCCTCTGTGATTGCGATGGTTCCCTTTAAATTGATATCAATATCATCCTCGTTCTGCACACCGGCGTTGTTGATGACAATATCGAAAGGCGCAAGCGCCGGATACTGTTCCCTGTCGCGGATATCAAGGCAGAAATGAGTATACGAATCCTGGCTGATGGAAGCCTCCTTCCGGTCAAATCCGGTAACATCAAAGCCTTCTTTTAAAAATTTCTCCGCAATCGCCTTTCCGATTCCGGAGCTGGTTCCTGTAATAAGTACACGCATACGATAACCTCCCGATGAAATATTACCCTCATTATACCGCAAACACAGCATGCGATCCAGAAGAAACGAAAAAGAATGCAGGAAAAGAAAATGTTACGGGAAAAATCACTGCATAAAACAAAAGAGTCTCTCAAAACCACAACAAATAATTGACAGATTTTAGGAGAAGGAGTAGAGTTTTTGAAAGGGGGATTATCCCTGCAAAGAGTGAAAACAAAAGAGGTGCAAATATGCTGAAAGTAGACAATCTTACCTTTGAAGTAAACGAAGAGGGAAGAAAACGCTGCCTCGTCAACCACATCAGTTTTGAGGTAAAGGACGGGGAAATGCTGGTGATTACAGGACCGAACGGTGGCGGAAAATCAACGCTGGCCAAAGTGCTTGCAGGAATTGAGGACGCCAATGGCGGAGAAATCTTCCTGGATGAGGAAAATATTACCGGTTATGATATTGACCACCGTGCAAACGCCGGCATCGGCTATGCATTCCAGCAGCCGCCGCGTTTTAAAGGAATGACGGTGAAAAAAATGCTGTCGCTGGCAGCCGGAAAAGAACTGACGGAAGCCGAGAGCTGTAAACTCCTCTCCGCCGTCGGACTCTGCTCTGCCGATTACCTGAACCGTCAGATGGACGGTACGCTCTCGGGAGGAGAGATGAAGCGTCTGGAGATCGCAACGGTGCTTGCAAAACCGCATAAGGTCAGCATTTTCGATGAGCCGGAGGCCGGCATTGACCTGTGGAGCTTTTCCATGCTGATCAGGCGGTTTGAAGAAATCCACAAAGAGAAAAAAGAATGTCTGATTCTCATTTCCCATCAGGAACGCATTATCCAGATGGCAGACAAGATCATGGTGATCGAGGACGGCCAGGTGAAAGAATACGGTACAAAGGAAGACGTACTGCCGACCCTGTTCCAGCAGAAAACAGGCCGGATGTGCGGCCAGGAAGGAGGCACATGCTGATGGTACAGGTAGATGAGACAACCCAGGGCGTATTAAATCAGATCAGCGAGGGATTTGAGCAGAAAGGGGCATACAATCTCCGCCAGAACGGCATTCCGCTCTGCCATGGTGACAGTGAACATATCAAAATCCGCAAAAAAGAGGATAAGCCGGGCATTGATATTTTGATTGACGGCGAGACAAAAGGCGAAAAAGTATTTATCCCGGTTGTCGTCAGCGTTTCCGGTATGACGGATCTTGTTTACAATGATTTCTACGTTGCGGACGGCGCCGATGTTACGATTGTAGCGGGCTGCGGCATTCACAACGGCGGCTGCAACGACAGCCGGCACGACGGTATCCATACGTTCCATGTAGGAAAAAATGCCAACGTGCGCTACGAGGAAAAGCATTACGGAGAGGGAAACGGAACGGGACAGCGGATTCTGAACCCGGTGACAAATATTGAAATCGGAGAAAATTCCGTTTTTACGCTGGATACCGTACAGATTAAGGGCGTTGACTCAACAATTCGTACGACGAATGTTGTGATGGATGCAAACTCCAAACTGTTCGTGCTCGAACGTCTGATGACAGACGGTGACCAGAAGGCAGAGTCGGATATTGAAGTATGTATGAACGGAAGCGGTTCTTCCGCACAGATTATTTCACGTTCTGTCGGAAAGGGCAATTCCTCCCAGGTCTTCCATCCGAAGGCAGTCGGCAAAAACAAATGCCACGCCCATATCCAGTGCGATTCTATCATCATGGATCACGCACAGGTCGGATCTATTCCGGAGATCCAGGCAAAACATGTGGATGCGGCAATCATCCACGAGGCGGCGATCGGACGGATCAATGACGAGCAGCTGTTGAAACTCAGAACGCTCGGCATGACGGAAGCGGAGGCGGAAAACGTCATTATTGAAAACTTCCTGAGCTGAAGAAAAAAAGGAAACAAGAGAAGTGTTTGCAACTTAATCAGCAGACACTAAATATAGATTATCGCAGCTGTCAGGAATTTCCCAGTCGTCACTGGGAAGAATCATGGCGCAGGAAAACCTGCCGTCGCTGATCACACTTGAAAAAATATGTGCAGCTTTGGGCGTGACATTATCGCAGTTTTTTCAGGAAGGTAATTCAGAGAATCTGACAGAAAAACAGAAAGAAGTTCTAGGGATATGGAACGATCTGAGTACAAATGAGCAGGAAACAGTAATGTCAATGCTGCGTGGACTTCGGAAGTAGAAGAACAGTTCGAGTATATGTATCGGCTGTTCTTTTTTTATTTTTTGGCGTTAAAACGGTAATGTTTTTCTTGTGTACAGTAGAGTGCTATAGTATAATAAAACCAGTTTTTTGCATAAGTATTAAAGCTATAATATGGAAATCGGCAAACCAGATGAAAGTCTGGGACGCAAAGCTACAGGGCCTGTAAAATGGCAGCCAGTTGCATAAAATGAGGTGCACTGTCTGTCTGACAGTGCTTTTTTGTGGTGTTATTTCATAGACGTGACAATAATAAATTTTATTAGGGGGACTTGTAATGAAAAAGAAAAGATGGAGCAAGGTTTTGTCTGTATGTTTAGTGATGGTGACCTCTTTATCACTTTTGTCAGGATGTGGCGAGAAGAGTGCAAAAAAAGAAGACGAAGAAACCATCACGGTGTATTTATGGAACACAAACCTGTATGAAAAATATGCACCATACATCCAGGAACAGCTCCCGGATATCAATGTTGAATTTGTAGTAGGGAATAATGATCTGGATTTCTATAAGTTTCTTGATGAAAACGGTGGATTGCCGGATATTATAACCTGCTGTCGTTTTTCCCTGCATGATGCAAGTCCCCTGAAAGACAGTCTGATGGACCTTTCCACAACCAATGCGGCAGGTGCTGTCTATGATACCTACCTTAGCAATTTCAGGAACGAGGATGGAAGCGTAAACTGGCTTCCTGTGTGTGCGGATGCACATGGTTTTGTAGTGAACGAAGATCTTTTTGCAAAGTATGGTATCCCGTTGCCAACAGATTACGAGAGTTTTGTTTCCGCCTGCCAGGCATTTGACAAAGTGGGTGTTCGTGGATTTACGGCAGACTATTCTTATGATTATACCTGTATGGAAACACTGCAGGGTCTGTCTATATCAGAGTTGTCTTCTGTGGAAGGACGCAAGTGGCGGACGGTCTACAGTGACCCGGAAAATACAAAGAGAGAAGGTCTGGACGATACCGTCTGGCCAGAGGCTTTTGAACGTATGGAACAGTTTATTCAGGATACAGGGCTTAGTCAGGAAGATCTGAATATGGATTATGATGATATTGTTGAGATGTACAAAAGTAGCAAGCTTGCCATGTACTTTGGCAGTTCTTCCGGTGTAAAAATGTTCCAGGATCGGGCATTAACACAACATTCCTGCCATTCTTTCAGGAGAACGGTGAAAAGTGGATTATGACTACGCCATATTTCCAGGTGGCCTTAAACCGTGATCTGACAAAGGATGAAACACGCAGAAAGAAAGCAATGGAGGTACTGGATACAATGTTTTCAGAGGATGCGCAGAACAGGATTGTTTATGATGGACAGGATCTGTTAAGCTACAGTCAGGAGGTGGATATGCAGCTTACGGAATATCTGAAAGATATAAAACCTGTGATCGAAGAAAACCATATGTATATCCGTATTGCGTCAAATGACTTTTTCTCTGTTTCCAAGGATGTGGTTTCGAAGATGATCTTAGGAGAATACGATGCAGGGCAGGCATACCAGTCATTTAATTCTCAGCTTCTTGAGGAAGAAACTGCTTCTGAGGATATCGTGCTGGATTCACAGAAGTCGTATTCCAACCGTTTCCACAGCAGTGGAGGAAATGCAGCATATTCTGTTATGGCAAACACGCTACGTGGCATCTATGGGTCAGATGTGCTGATCGTAACCGGAAACAGCTTTACGGGAAATGTGCTGAAAGCCGGCTACACAGAAAAAATGGCAGGTGACATGATCATGCCAAATGGTCTGGCGGCTTACAGCAGCAAGATGAGTGGGGCTGAGCTGAAAGAAATGATCAAAAACTTTGTAGAAGGCTATGAGGGAGGATTTATTCCGTTTAACCGTGGTTCTTTGCCAGTGGTTAGTGGTATTTCTGTGGAAATTAATGAAACGGAAGATGGCTATACATTAAGTAAAGTTACAAAGGATGGAAAGGCAGTTCGGGATGAGGATGCTTTCACGGTGACCTGTCTTGCCACACCGCAGCATATGGAAACTTATCCTGTAGATGAAAATATGATATTTGATGGAGAAGCTACCTCTGTGAAAGATACCTGGACAGCATATGTTTCAGGTGGCAATGCCGTTCTTGCAGAAGCTGAAGATTACATAACCCTGAGGTGAGAAGAATGGATGTTAAGAATTCTAATAGAAATAGAAAGAAACCTGTCAGGAAAAAAGGATTGAGAATAGTTGCCTTTCTTCTTCTCTTTATAGGAGTTGTTCTGGCTGTTTTCCGATATTATAAGTTTATGTCGAAATCTATTTATGAGGAAAGTGTTTCTCATCTGACGGAAGTTTTTCATCAGTCTGATCAGATGCTGAGAGAACTGACAAATAAGAACCTGACTTACCTCCATATTTAGGGTGAAAATCTGCAGAATATCTCTGGTGAAAGCGAAATCCTTGATTATATAGAGCAAGCACAGGAAGATGCAGGTTTTTTAGACTTCTATTTTCTATCAGCGGTCGGAGACTATAAGAGGGTAACAGGAGAAACTGGGTACCTTGGATTGCAGGAAAATATTGAAGAGGAGATCCGGCAGGGAAAAGATGTGATCGCGAATGTAGCAGTTCCCGGAAAATCCCAGCAGCTTGTTTTTGCCACACCTGAGGCTCATGGAATTTATCAGGGATTTGAATACGATGCAATTGCCATTGCTTATGAAAATTCTGATATCGTAGATGTGCTGGATATTTCTGCTTTCCATGGAAATGCTCAGAGTTTTATTGTTCATTCGGATGGTCGTGTTGTAATTGCTCATTCTTCCGAGTTATGGGGGAACGTGTATAATTTCTTCGGCTTTCTGAGAAGGCATTCTGATATGTCTGAAAAAGAGATCAATGTCCTTTTGGAGAAGTTTAAAGCGGGACATACTGATGCGATGTTGCTGAATCTGGATGGAAGAAATTATTATCTGGTCTATGAAAAATCGGATATTCAGGACTGGATGTTTCTGGGACTTGTCCAGTCTGATATTGTCAATGCCAGTATGAATAATCTGCAGTTTACCACGATGCTTCTTGTTGGAGCTGTTGTACTTTGCATTGCTGCCTTTTTTATCAGTCTTATTATCCAGAAAAACAGGACAAATCTCAGAAGAAAGGATGCGGAGATCCGGTACCGTGATGAGCTGTTTCAAAAGCTTTCCATGAATGTGGATGACGTTTTCCTGATGCTGGATGCCCAAACATATCAGACGGATTACATCAGCCCTAATGCGGAAAAACTGCTGGGTATTACAGTAGAACAGATCCGCAAGGATATTCGTGTTTTAAGAAAACTGCACCCTGCAGATTCCGAAGACTCGCAGAAGAATCATCTGAAAGAAATTCCGGTTCATGAACAGCAGGAGTGGGATTTTGAATCTATACATCAGAAGACAGGGGAAAGGCGCTGGTTTCATAATATTGCAATGGGAAGTGAGGTAAACGGGGAAAAGAAATATATTCTGGTTATGTCAGACCGTACCTCTGACTGGAAAATGAACCAGGCTCTTTCTGAGGCAGTCCATGCGGCAGAGACTGCAAATAGGGCGAAGAGTATTTTTCTTTCCAATATGTCTCATGATATTCGGACACCAATGAATGCGATTATTGGATTTACGACACTGGCTGTAAGTAATATTGATGACAAAAATAGGGTTCAGGATTATCTGGGCAAAATTCTTTCTTCCAGTAAGCATTTGCTTTCACTGATCAATGATATATTGGATATGAGCCGGATTGAGAGCGGAAAGATCCATCTGGAAGAAACAGAAGTCTGTCTGTCGGATGTGCTTCATGATCTGAAGACGATCATCAGTGGACAGATTCATGCGAAGCAGCTGGAGCTTTATATGGATGCCATGGATGTTACGAATGAGGATGTCTATTGTGACAAACTGCGGCTGAACCAGATACTGCTGAATCTTTTGTCAAATGCGGTTAAGTTTACTCCGGCAGGCGGAACCGTTTCTGTCCGTCTCAGACAGTACCCGGGAAAAGCAAAAGGCAGCGAACTGTATGAATTTCGGGTAAAGGATAACGGAATTGGAATGAGTCAGGAATTTGTACAGAAGATCTTTTCTCCTTTTGAGCGAGAGCGGACTTCTACAGTCAGCAGGACTCAGGGTACGGGACTTGGAATGGCCATTACCAAGAACATCGTGGATATGATGGGCGGTACTATTGAGGTTCAGACAGAGCAGGACAAGGGCACCGAGTTTATAGTCCGTCTGCCATTTCGGACTCAGCCTGAGCATCATTGCATAGAGAAGATTTCGGAACTAGAGGGTCTTAAGGCATTGGTTGTAGACGATGACTTTAACACCTGTGACAGTGTAACAAAGATGCTTGTAAAGGTTGGAATGCGTTCGGAATGGACAGTCTCGGGTAAAGAGGCTGTTCTCCGTGCACGACAGTCAATGGAGCTGGGGGATGCATTTCATGCTTATATCATCGATTGGCTTCTGCCGGATATGAATGGAATTGAAGTTACACGTCAGATCCGGAGTCTTGATGACAATACGCCGATCATTATTCTGACTGCATACGACTGGTCAGATATCGAAACAGAAGCCAGAACTGCAGGAGTGACTGCATTCTGCGCGAAACCTCTGTTTATGTCAGATATCAGAGAGACTCTGATGGCTGCCATCGGTCAGAAACAGGCCCGGGCAGAGGATAAGATTCTTCCGGCAGCAGATTTAGATTTCAGAGGCAGGCGTATACTTCTTGTGGAAGATAATGAACTGAACAGTGAAATTGCAGTGGAAATTCTGAAAGCATATGGATTCCTGGTTGATACAGCAGAAAATGGAGCAGAGGCAGTGGAGAAAATTAAAAATTCAACACCGGAGGATTATGATCTGGTACTGATGGATGTGCAGATGCCTGTAATGAATGGATATGAGGCTACCAGGCAGATTCGTGCGCTTACTGATCCGGCACTGTCGGGAATTACCATTCTTGCCATGACTGCTAATGCTTTTGATGAGGACAGAAAGAAAGTTCTGGAATGCGGTATGGATGGATTCTTATCCAAGCCAATAATTATTGAAGAATTGATTGATACGTTACAAAAGAATCTGGATTAGGCGCCTGGAACATCATAAAACCCACAAGGTAGAAGAGGGAAATGGAAATCAGGCAATCAGGAGCCTTCCAGGTGCATGGGAAAAGCAGACAGGAAACAGAGGCTGTGTATCGGAGAAACTGTATCAGCTTTGTGATACAATGGTTGCACCGGAATATCGTCCGCTGATACGTCCATTTCGGGTGTTTCTACACTTTCAGCCAGATTGAAGACGGAAGAATGTATTTATACAGAATACAGGATGTGTGATGGCAGCTGGCACAGGATGCTTTTTATTGTAAAAAAGCGGGATGAGTCTGGAAATGTAACCCATGTTTTATGAAAATCCGGCAGTGCAGGCGAAGGTGAATGAGCAGGTAACAGTAATGTCCATGCTTCGTGGACTTCGGAAGTAGAAGAACAGTTCGAGTATATGTATCGGCTGTTCTTTTTTGTTTTTGCACATTAATACGACAATGTTTTTCTTGTATACAGTAAAGCGCTATAGTATAATAAAACTAGTTTTTTTACATACGTTTAAAAGCTATAATAAGGAAATCGGCAAACCAGATGAAAGTCTGGGACGCAAAGCTACAGGGCCTTTAAAATGGCAGCCAGCTGCATGAAATGATGTGCACTGTCTGTCTGACAGTGTTTTTTTGTGGTGTTATTTCATAGGCGTAACTATAATAATTTTACTGGGAGAGAGAAAAATATGAAAATAAATAAATCAGTATTGCAAAGGGGTATCATTTTAGTATTGTGCAGCTGCATCCTTTTTTCAATCTGTCCGGTTTATGCTTTTGCAGCAGAAAATCAGAAAGAGAGAGTTGTCAGGATTGGTGTACCGGATGATACATATGATAAGATAAATGAAAATGGAAAAAGAAGCGGATACGGCTATGAATATCTGCAGAAAATCGCAGGTTATACCGGGTGGAACTATGAATATGTAGATTGTACATGGGAAAATTGTTTTGACAAATTAAAAAATGATGAGCTGGATATGATAGAAGGAATCTCTTATACGGAGGAACGGGCAGAGACTATGCTTTTTTCCGCTATTCCAATGGGAGACGAAAGATATTATGTCTACGTAAAACCCGATCATACAGACATCTCATCCTCTGACACTGCATCTTTCAATGGGAAAAAGATTGGGGTGCTTATGGGTTACCTGTCGGAAATGGTATTGAACGAGTGGGAAAAGAAATATGATCTGCATACACAGCATGTCAATGTTTCAAATAATGAAGATGCTTTGAAGAAAATTGCAGACGGAGAAATTGACGTTTTTGTATCGTTAGAGGATTCCCGTCTGGGTGGGTACGGAATGGTGGCCTTAACGAATCTCGGAAGTTCAAAAATATATTTTGCGATTGGCCAGAGTCATTCTGATTTAAAGACAGAGCTGGATAATGCTATGAGAAGGATCACAGATGATGATCCTTATTATGCAGATGAACTGCATAAGCAGTTTCTGTCAGTGGCCAGTGTATATTTTCTGACGGGAGAAGAACAAAAATGGCTGTCAGAGCATGGAGAAATCAAAATCGGTTATTTGATAAACGATGGCGGGGTCAGTACTCTTGATACAGAAACCGGAAAAGTGAGCGGCCTGATCACGGATTACATCCAGCTTGCACAAAACTGCCTGAAAGGGCAGACTTTGAAATTTAATATCAAGGGGTATGATTCACAAGAGGATATGCAAAAAGCGTTGCATGATGGAGAAATTGATATGATTTTTCATGTGATGCAAAATACGAATGCTGCCGAAGACCTGGGCTATGATCTGACAGATACTGTCTGGAAGTATAATATGGCGGCTGTAACGGTTAAAAAGAGTTTTGATGAAAATGCTGAAAATACGGTTGCGATACCAAGAGAAGAGAGTGATTTGAAGTCTTATGTTTCCTATAATTATCCACAGTGGCATGTGAAGGAATATGCTACCTGGATGCAAAAAAGGCTGTATATAATGGAAAAGCAGACTGCATGATTATGGCCTCAGGCAAGCTGAAACAATATTCCGATGATAATAAACTGTACAGTGTTTTTCTGGAAAAGTACGGTATGGTGTCGTTTGCAGTCAGACGTGGAAACAGCATGCTGCTGTCTGTCCTGAATAAGACGATAAAAACAATGTCTGCTTCAAAATTCTCCAATGCTGTGTATATGTATGACAGTAATCTGAAGAAAGTTACGGTAAAGGAGTTTATAAGGGACAATTTCTGGAGTTTTATGTTGCTTGTTGTATCTGTTTTTTTGATCGTGCTGATACTGATACTTGGATTCCTCCGAAAAGCCAGAATTGCAGAGAAAAAGGCAAAAGAGGCACAGCAGCAGGCAGAAAAGGCGAACAGTGCAAAGACACATTTTTTGAGACAGATGAGCCACGATATCCGGACACCTTTAAATGGAATTATTGGGATGATCAATATATCAGAGCGTTATTATGGCGATAAAGAAAGATTATATGAATGTAAAGCAAAGGTAATGGAATCCATGGACTATCTGCAGTCCCTTCTAAATAATGCTCTGGATATCGGAAAAGTAGAATCTGGAACATTACAGTTGGTAAACAAGCCATTTGATCTGGTTGCAATGCTCGTAAAACAGATTTCGATTATTGAGACAAATGCAAAGGAGTATGGTATCCGCTTTGAAGGCGGAGCTTCCATGAGTACTTTTCATCACAGATATGTTATTGGCAGTGAGGAATATCTAAACCGTCTTCTTATGAATCTTGCCGGAAATGCCGTTAAATATAACCGAAGAGGTGGTAAAGTAAGCCTGTATTTCAATGAGATTTCAAGTGATGACAAGACGGCAGTTTTTGAATTTGTATGTTCCGATACGGGACTTGGTATGAGCGAAGAATTTCAGAAACATGCATTTGAATCCTATGCCCGGAAAGGAAAAGAAACAACGAATGGATATAGTGGTGCCGGACTTGGACTTTCTATTGTAAAAGATATTGTGGACAGGATGAATGGAACAATCAAACTGGAAAGTAAAGAAAATGTAGGTACAACGTTTACCGTTACGATACCACTTGAGATTGATCATAATGCTGAGAAGGAACAGCAAAAAAAAGTGGAAAAGCCTGATCTGTCGGGGAAGAGTGTATTATTAGTTGAGGATAATGAGCTAAATCTGGAAATTGCAAAAATGCTGCTGGAAGATGAAAAAATGGTTGTGACTACGGCAGAAAATGGCAAGGAGGCTGTGGATATTGTTTCTCAGTCAGTTCCAGGCAGATTTGATTTTATTTTTATGGATATTATGATGCCGGTAATGGATGGATTAGAAGCAGCCAGACAGATAAGAACATTGAACCGTAAAGATACAAAAGAGATACCCATCATTGCGATGACAGCGAATGCATTTCAGGATGATATCAGGAACTGCATAGATGCCGGAATGAATGCACATATTGCAAAACCCATTGACAGTAAAAAAATAGAGGACACTTTGCTATTGGTTTTAAAACAAAAAATGCAGTAAGAAAATTCTTTGTGTTGTGTTTCTGGCAGCCCCGGTCAGGGCGGCAGATTCAGATGAAGATATTGATGCGGCAGTGCAATTTTGTTAAACCAGGAGGTTGACAAGGAGATGTATAGAGAAATATATTTGACAGACAGACAGACAGACAGACAGACAGACAGACAGACAGACAGGAGATTTAATATGATTTCGAGAGCAAAGAAATATGTGGCAGTATTACTGGCTTTTGTATGCGTGTGTATGATATTTTCTCCCCAGACTGCATATGCA